>JAJDNW010000020.1 GCA_022340465.1 Deltaproteobacteria bacterium
CGGAGGGGAAAAGCGCATGACCTCCCCTTCCATCCTGATGAAGGCATGGAATCTCCATCCCAAAAAGCAGCTGGGTCAAAACTTCCTGGCCGACCCGAACACGGCCCGCGCCATCGTCGATAAAACAGGGGTCGCCGCCGAGGATGTGGTCCTGGAAATCGGTGCGGGTTTGGGTGCACTGACCCGCCCCATAGCGGAAAAAGCCCGACAGGTGATTGCCGTCGAAAGGGACCATCGTCTGGTGAGCCTGTTGAAGACGGAATTGACCGCCGCAGGCCGTGGAAACGTGACTGTCGTGGAAAAGGATATCCTGAAACTGGACATCCCGTCTCTGGCCGCATCGGTAAAAAAGGATCTCATCGTCATGGGCAATGTGCCCTACAACATCTCGTCCCAGATCCTGGTGCGGGTGATCAAGGCAAGGGGCTGCGTGAAAAAGGCTGCGCTCATGTTCCAGAGGGAACTGGCCGATCGGATTATGGCGGGCCCGGGTTCGAAGACTTACGGGCGCCTTTCGGTAATGGTACAGTATTGTGCCACGGTGGGGGTGTTGATGGAAGTCAGGGCAGCCCTGTTCTACCCCAGGCCCACCATCGACTCCCTTGTTCTGGGCTTCGAATTTAAATCCGATCTTGCCCTCACGGCAAACGACGAATCCTTTTTCTTCAATGTCATCAAAGCGGCATTTTCCAAGAGGCGCAAAACCCTGAGGAATTCCCTGGCGGGATTTATCCCGGGTTTTGACCATCAGGCCGCCGCGGCCGCACTCGAGACTGTCGGCATCGATCCGGTCCGGCGTGCCGAAACCCTTACCGTGGACGAATTTGTACGCCTCGGCAACTTTATCTACGCAGAATATAGATAGTCCGCCCTGTCCACCACCCCCCGGACGGGCTTTCCCTCCAGGAAATCACGCACGTTTTCCGCCGCCGCCCTAACCGCCTTCGTCCTCATCGCTGGCACACGGTCGGCTTTGTGGGGAGAGCCGATCACGTTGGGCAGGTCGAAAAACGGGTAGTCCACCTTGAACCCCTGAGGGTCTCCGGGTTCGGACCACCAGGTATCGATGCCGGCACTGAAGGTGGGCACAGCCGTCAGGTGGTCGTAAAGGGCCTGTTGCTCCACCACGGCGCCCCGGGCCACGTTGATCAAAATGGCATCCGGCTTCATGCGCTGCAGCTCGTCACGGCCGATCATGCCCCGTGTGGTCCTGGTGAGGGGAACGGTGAGCACCACCACGTCCGCCGCCTGCAGAACCCTGTCCATGTCGGCAAGAGTTCCCATGAAGTCGAGCGCGGCGACGGATTTCCCGCTGCGGTTAATGCCCATGACCCGCATGCCCAGCCCCTTCATCAGAGATGCGATAGCGGTGCCGTTGCCACCCATGCCGATGATGGCGCAGGTGCAACCCCGCAATTCCCTGCTGAGCACTGAATGCTCGAAGCGTCCCCTAACCAGAGCTTCGTGACCGTTCAGAAGTTTTTTGGCCAGGCATAGCACCATCCCCAGAACGTGCTCTGCCAGGGGGCCGGCAAATGCTCCGGCATTGCCTGCCACCATCGCGTTTTCGGGCAGCGATTCATAGGGAACTTGGTCGGCACCGGCAAAAACCAGTTGAACCAGCCGCACGCGTTCAAGCGCCGAAACTTCTGGAAGGCCCACCTCTTTCCCCGAAAAACGCTTGGAGATAACGATATCCGCGGCCTTCAATAGATCCAGCCTGCGGGCGGATTCGATACCGGCAATACATCGGATCTCCGTAAGGCCGTCCAAAACGGACTCGAGGGCCTGCATTTCCGAGGCTTCAGGTTTGAAGGTGACGGCTGTTGTATTCATGGTGTTTGTTGGGTTCGTTGCTCTTGATAAGTTCATTGAGTTTGTCGCGTTACACCAGCTAACCCAAGTAACTTGCTAAACCACTAAAGGTCTTCGGCCACGGACACCGTCCGGTCACCGAGCATTTGCACGTAGCTGCCCATTTCGTTGTCATACCAGCCGTAGATGACCGTCTGGGTTACCGGTACTCTCAGAATGGTCTTGTTGAGCGTGGCAACGATTTCCCTGTCGATTCCCGGCACTTTCTCGAGATCTATGGTCACTTCAGCTGTCCTGCGGTGGGTCTCGTTGCCCTCGATAATAGCGGCCGCCTTGGGAAACCCGACGATGTCCCCCGATACGTTCTGCTGGTCCGAGTAGTAAAGGTAGCCATTGGGGTCGACGTCGGCGGCACGCTTGTATATGTTGTTGATATACTCCCGGGATATCGGTTCCGTGGCCAGCTCCTCCTGAAGGTTGACCACCAGAATGATGAGCGATCCGCTGGCTGTGGGGACCCGAACGGACTCTGCGATGAAACCGATCTGCTCCATGGCCGGTATGACCAGACTAAGCGCCTTGGCCGCACCCGTTGTCGTCAGGATGATGTTGTTCATGATGCTGCGGTTTTTTCTCAGATCGGTTTTACCGCTTTTGGGCAGCCGGTCCAGCACCGCCTGCGATCCCGTGGCGGCATGCACCGTTGCCATGGAGGCGGACAGGATTTTTTTAGGGCCGAAGGCATTCAGCAGGGGTTTCATCATGTGGGCCAGGCAGGTCGTGGTGCAGGATGCATTGGAGATGACACAATGCCGTCTGGGGTCGTAATCGCTATGGTTGATACCCATGACCGTTGTCACGGCATCTTCCGGCATGGTTTGTCCCTGATCTTTGATCTTAAAAGGCGCCGATGCGATCACCTTTTCCGCGCCGGCCTCCAGGTGTCCCCTGATGGATCCCTTGGCGTCTTCCGGTGACAGGGTCGGGTCCAGGAACTGGCCGGTGGTTTCCACTACCAGCCGCACGCCCTCCTGCCGCCATCCGATATCGATGGGATTGCGCTGAGAGCGCAAAAATTTTACGCGCACACCGTCCAGAACCATGGTGCCGGAGGCTTCGTCGATATCGGCCACGACCGGTTTCGCATTCTGCCCGTGCAGGTAGGTGTGCAGCCTGCCGTAGGTGGAGTCTCTCTGCACATAGTGGGCGATGTCCTGAAGCGACGTGCCGGACTGCCGTCCTATGTTTACGACGATCTCCCCGAAAAATTTGCGGGCCACGTGGTGCCACACCGTAAGCTTCCCGATCCGTCCGAAACCGTTGACGCCGACTTTCAAATTGCTGTCACTCATCGCATCCACCTTTGTCCTCTCCATGACCCATTCCGCAACAGGCCGGTTCTGCCTACCTCGACGTTGATGTCTATCCCTGTTTCTCTCTTCTGAGTTGAGCGGCTCAGCCGCGTTAACTGATTGTCCCGGGCCGAATTTGTGCAACTCCGGCCCGAAACAATCAGGCTTCGTCGAGTTCCAGCATACCCCTGTAAACCGACCCCTCGCGACCGTCGATACTTATGTAGTCACCGGACTCCAGCCTGATCGACGAAAAAATGCAGACCTTCTCTTTCTCGTCGCAGCGCATGCTGCCGCACCCGACCACCCCGGTTTTCCCGAGCCGATGGGCCACCACCGCAGCATGTGAGGTAACGCCTCCCCGGGCGGTCAGCAGGCCGTCCGAGGCATATATTTCCCTGATGTCGTCCGGAACGGTGTCGCCGCGTACCAGTATCAAGGGGGTGTCGGGCTCGGTGCTCCGCCAGTTGTCGATCTCCTTGAGCGTGAAAACCAGGCGTCCGCTCATGGCACCACCCGATACGCCGATACCGTGCCCCAGCATTCGGTCGTCACCCGTATGACCCGGATCGACGAAGGTAAGCTCCTTTTTGCGCTCACGCATGGCCATGTCACGGGTCTGCAAAAGGTACAGATCGCCCGGGGAGGGTCCTTCGAAGGTAAACTCCATTTCCTGGGGACTCCACTCCCTTTTTTCGACCAGTTCGACGGCCCAGCTTTTCATGGCGGCGTAAATTTCGGGAAAGGCCGTTTCCAGGGTGATGTCCGTCTCGCGCATCTCAATGTCCTGCTGGGTAATGGAGATGGGCAGGGTGGTGACCAGCCCGGAAACCACATCTTCGCCCTGATTGCCGATAGTGAAATCCCCCCACAGCCTGATGCTGTCTCCGGACCACCTGGGGTTGTGCGTGAAGAAGACCCCGGCTCCTGACTGTTCCGACATATTGCCGTACACCATGGTCTGAACGGTCACGGCCGTCCCCCAGTCGTCTGAGATACCCATGATCCTGCGGTAGGTCCTGGCCTTGGATGACTCCCAGGAAGCCAGCACGTTGCGAATGGTGATAAACAGCTGCTCCATAGGATCCTCGGGGACTTCTATTCCGCTTTCCTTGATGTGACGTTTATAGGCGATGGCCACCTTTTGCATCTGCTGGCCGGACATGTCCCGTTTGAACCGGACCGCTGCCCGCCGTTTGAGTTCGCTGATAATGGCGTCGAATTCATCGCGCTTCAGGCCGAAGGACATACCGTAGCACTGCAGGAAACGCCGGTAGTTGTCCCATGCAAACCACTCATTGCCGGTAAGGGCCGCCAGCCCCCTGGTAATCTCCTCGTTGACCCCCACATTGAGAAAGGTGTCCATCATGCCCGGCTGGGAGATGGAGGAGCCGCTCCTCACGGAAAACAGAAGCGGGTTTCCGGGATCTCCGAAATTGCGCCCGGTTTTCCCTTCGATGGTGTGTATGTGCCTGGTCACCTGCTCCTTGAAATTTTCCTCTGCGGGCAGGTAGCTTTCGATGATATCCCAGCATCGGTAGACTTCGGTGGTAATGACGAAGCCCGGGGGCACCGGGAGGCCGAACGATTTGAGCTTGGCCATGTTCAGTCCCTTGTTGCCCAGGTGGATAATGCCGGAAACCCTTTTTCCCACGTCGTGGATATAGGTCATGGCATTGTGGGGGTCGTACAGAAGCAGCTGATGAAGCTTGTCCTTGGGCAGCTTGTTGGACTGCTGGAAAAGCGTGTTCAGAATCCGGCTGAGGAAAAGGTCCAGTTGCCGGAGCCCGGTGGTAAAGGCGATTCTGTCTCTGAAGAAAATTTCCGATATCCTGTGGCGGGCCTTGTCCCTGTCCTGCAGCCCGTCTTTAGGCAGAAACCGCCCCAGGATGGCTCCCGGCGGCAGCTTGGTCAGAATGGTGTTCAGGTTCTGCCCGTGCACGTTGGCAAAGTAGTCGTTGATGATATTTTTGACCGCCTGTGCAAACCCTTTGAAGATGTCGATGTATTGGGTAAAGGTAAACCCCCTTATCTCGAGGGAATGGGCCAGCATTTCAAGCTGGCGTTCCAGTTCCACGGAATGGATGCCCTCGATGTGCAGTGCCTTGTCAAAAAGCAGCAACCGGTCATAAATCTGAAAAAAAGTGGCTTTGGTAATCAGGCTGAGATCGATTCTGTCCACCAGTTCCTCGAAGAGCGTGTTCACCAGCGATTCCAGACGGAACGTCAGCCCCAGCGCATCGAATTTCATTTCGTGGTAGCTGCCGTACATGGAGGGGATGTCCACCGTGAAATGTCTTTTTTTGTATATGTCCTCCTTTACCTCGAAAGATTCATTCGAGAGGATCAGATATTTCAGAAACTCGAGATAATCCAGCATCATGAATATCTTCTTATCCAATTCCGGCTCTTTCAGGGCATCCTCCAGCTGATCGAGGCCCGGAAAAGCCTCCGCTTTCAACCGGGCAACGTGATTGTTGATTTCGATAAAGTCCAGGTTGTACTTCTGATGCAGGTGTTTGTAGAATGAAATGGCCAGGGTAACCCGCTCGACATCTTCCTTTTGCAGGTCGGAAGCGCCATCCAGCAGCGCCTTTATCTTCTCCCCATCAAGGCTGATCAGGTCCCCCGGCAGGGACACCCCTTTTTGCCTGAGGTATCGGACGGTCTGGTGCATACCATCCACATACACGCCTTTATCTTCGATGCGGTTATAGATGACCGGCGGCACGTACGGCTTGAGCAGCGTCTTGTCCCGGGTTTCCCAAAAGGTAAAGGCCGCCTCCATAAAGCCGATAATGAGATTGCTGCTCTCCACGTGGCTCTGTTTGCGCAAGAAGTGGATGAGTTCGTCCTTTCTGTGAGCGATCTCGTCCAATCTGGTGGAAATGTCGCGCAGCTTGCCTTCCGCACCGATATCGTTGAAATAGACCGGAAAGAGTTTGGCCAGCTGCTTGAGGAGATTGTAGACCTGTCCGATGCGGCTGTTGAGGATGCGGGTGATATCGCGCGGAAACAGATCCGTGTCTTTGATGAACACGCCGCACAGCGACAGGTGGATGATCATGCAGGAAATCAGCCTTACCGAGCGCTTGGGCCCCAATATGATCAGCTCCATCCAGGTACGAATGTTCTGTATGTGCGCCGGGTTGACCATCACCTGCCAGTCATCGCCCACTCCGGTGATCATGGGCGCCTGAAAACCGAGATCGATGACGTGTTCGATGAAGTCGTTGACCAGCTCGCTGTCCTCGGTCTGGTAAATCCCCTTGCCCATTGTCAGTACGCAGTTGAGAGCCGTGGCCGGAAAGGCGTCGGTCTGCTTTTGCAGGATTGAAAACGTTTTCTGCATGAGCTTGCGAATGTAAAAGTGGGTCTCGTTGCCGATAAGCCAGGTCAGCGTCCGGTTGATATCCCTCAGGGTCTCCTCGTGAATGATGGACAGCTCCGAAATGTGCATGATCAGAAAGAGAAAAATCATCTTCCACTGGTTGCCCTTGTTGCTGTCCCTGCCTGCATCCAGCAGTCTTTGAGGCATTCCCCGGTACATGTCGGCAATCTGGTTGTATCCGGCCAAACCCATCAGTTGGTCGAGCATCTCGGCCGAACCCGGGTCCTCACGCCGTACGATGCCGTCGAGGCCTTTTTTCCAGGCAAAGATGCGATCTCTGGAAATATCCCTGAATATCTGCTTCCATTTGTTGCCGGGATCCAGCATCTCCACTTCTTCTTCGAACCAGTCGCTGGGGTCCTTCTGCTTCAGCCAGAAATCGTAGGCGGTTTCAAAGTTGTGCACCAGAAGGAGGTTGAGCTCCGTCAGGTCCAAGCCCGAGATATCCAGGCTGCCCCGGAATACCTCGGCCAACTTTTTCAACTGGTAATAGCTGGTGACAAAAAGAAAAAACGTCGGTTGATCGTATTGCCGGATCTCTTTGAAAGCATCCATGAGAACCGGCACAAAGGTTGCCTGCTTCTCTTTTGACTCTTTGATGATCTTCTGAAGGTACAGCAGCAGGTTGTCGACGGCGTCCCGTTTTGCCTGCACCGGGATGTTGGCCCGGACGGCCGCCTGAAAAATACCTATCAACAGTCTCACGGCCTCATCCCCCTGGGGGTGCGCTTTCAACAGATGAAAGTAATCCAGGGAATAGGAGCGGGCTTCGTTGACAATGAACTGCCAGTTTTTATACGGGTGGGAGAGTTCCTTCAGAAAGGTGCCCAGGCCCTCCATGATGCCGTAATAGCTGGACATGGCTTCCTGCAGCACCGCGTACTTGGGGTCGATGCTCACATCCACATGATAATCCGCGATGTTGACTTCCAGCGCTTTGGATTTGATGGTCAAACAGGTCCTCCGTAATAAACCGGTTTTGCTTTGAATTCACGAAAGCTCGACATGCGAAGACACGAACGAAAAATCGAGCGGTACGGATGTAAATTTATCAAAGGACCGTCATATATTCAACCCAATTTCCCCCGGGTGTCGGGGTTTGAAGTACCTCATCGTTGCAAACGCCCGAGGACTTCAGCGTCAAGGCGCCTGAGGGTGAAGTCGCCTAAGAGGCTTCGGGCGGCGGAACGAATCCGCCTGCCGCTTCCTCGATCAGCATGGCCAGCTGAAGCGTGGTGCGGTCGCCGAGGTAGGGCCCGACGATCTGGGCGCCGGCCGGCAGTCCGTCGACGGTGAGGCCTGCGGGTACCGCTGTTGCCGGCAGGCAGGCCACGCCGGCCAGGCCCGACCAGGTGTAGACGGTGTTGCCATAGGGCCGCTTCTCGCCGTTGACCATGAGCGTGCGATCGTAAAATTTGCCATGGTCATGGGGAAAAGCGGTGACCGGCGCCGACGGACACAGCAGCACATCCTTATCTTCGAAATATTCGGCCCATTTCCGGCGCAGCTGCTGTCGCTCACGATCCGCCTTGAGCCAGTCACGATGGCTTTGGGTGATCCCCTTGATGTACAGCGCGCGGGGATGGTTGTCCTGTTTGCCGGTTTCGGCGGCCTCTGCCGCCAGGCGGTCATACATCTTTAGAGGCATGTCCGCGGATCCCACAACGGAAAACAGCGATACGAAGACGGCGTGGCTGTGCCGGAAATCCAGGTTGGGTTTGCTTTCCTCAATCTTGGCGCCGGCTCTGGCGAGCGTGTCCGCCAGCTGCTGTAGGAGATCGCCGACGGCGGCATCCACAGGGCAGAACGGGTCGTCCAGCCACAAACCGATGCGAAAATCTTTCAGACGCTTTTTAACAGGCAAGGGAAGGTTGACCTTCCAGGCCGCCCGCTGCGCTCTGTCGGGTCTGACAAGAAGATCCATGGCCACCACGAGGTCCCCGGCACTCCTTGCCATGGGACCCACTACGCCAACGTCGATGCCGGCGGCGTAATCCGGCGGAAACACCCCCGGCGGTACGGGTATGTGCCCCTGCTTGGGAATCACATTGAAACTCGATTTGTGGCCGAACACCCCGCACAGGTGGGCCGGCAGCCGGATAGACCCGCCGAGGTCGCTGCCCAATTCCAAAGCGGCCATACCCGCTGCCAGGGCGGCGGCGGCCCCGCCGGAGGATCCGCCGGGTGTACGCGAGATATCCCAGGGGTTGTTGGACTGGCCGTACACATCGTTGTACGTCTGGAAATCGTTGCCGGCCATGGGCACGTTGGTCTTGCCGATGATGACGGCACCCGCGTCCACCAGCGACTGCACGGCATCCGCGTTCTGCGCAGGCACATACGACTCCAGCGCCGGCAAACCGGCCGTGCAGGGCATGCCGGCGACCTCGAAGGTGTCCTTTATGGTTATGGGCAGCCCGTGCAGGGGACCCCACTGCTCTCCCCTGTCGAGGGCTTCGTCCGCCGCCTTGGCTCTCCGCCGGGCCGCTTCGTAATCCGTGGTCACCACCGCGTTGATTTCGGGGTTCTTCCGCTCGATGCGCTCGATAAACGCCTCCAGCAGCTCCGCACAGCCGATGCGCCGGTTCCGGATATCCGCCAGCAGCCGGCTTGCCGATCGATAGATTGGGTTTGGCATGGGTAGGTCTCCTTTTACACAGATAAATCCTAAATCCCAATAGCGAAGCGGGCGCAAGATGTCAGTCGAAATCGACCTTCATCAGAGCAAAAAAGGTGCCCGCAATCAGGAACACCGAAACCGTAAAAACGATCCGGTAGGAATCACCCTCCAGCCACGCGAATCTGTCCAGAAACCGCCCGAAAGCGAGGGGAAGGCCGGTGGCGAACAACAGGGTCAGCAGCGGAGCAACGGCAAAATAACTGGTGGCGTCATTCAGTCCGGACAGCCTGCCCACGGTCGGTCCGAATACGATCGAACGCGTGCCCCGGCAGGCACCGAACAAAAAGGAGGCCAGCAGAAAGCTCCAGTATTCCCTGAAAACGACGATAAGCAGGAGGGCGGCGATGGCGGCGATCTTGGAAAAGATGTACTTGTCCCGGGGGCTAAGATATCCCATGGAGCCCAGGAGAATGTTGCAGCTGATAGCGCCGAGATAGAGCAGCCCCACGAACATTCCCGCCGCAATGGCCGGTTTGATGCCGCAATAGGTGGTGGCATAGTTGGCGTAAAAGGAGATGGCCGTCACCACCACGAAGTAGTCCATATCGCCCGCCAGGAAATATAAAAAATTCCTGTTTTTGAGGATAGCTCTCACGGAATCCAGCGTGTACCGCAGGAGGGACCGCCCACCGCGGTCGTTGTTTTTCCCGTCCCGGGCCACCTCCCGGGTAAACAGAAACAGTACGGCACTCGCAGCGAACAGAACCCCCACCGCGATGAAGATCAAAGCGGATGCCCTCGACGAGAAGGAATATTTCTCGACCCACTTGACGATGAAAATGCTGCAGATCAACCGGGCCACGTGCTGGGAAATCATCATGTAGGAGAAACCCATTACGGTTCGTTCGGCGGAAAACATGTTCACGGCATAGTTCAGCCAAACCGGTACGGTCATGCCGATGCATACGGAAAACACCGCATAGGAGATGAAGAACACGAGAAGAATGGCCGGAATCTTGCCGAACAAAAACAGAAAACAGCCGAAAAAAAGGAGGGCGACACCCGACACGACGTGCAGCCAGATCACGGCGTTGCGCTTGAAGATCATTCCCGAGGTAATGTAGCTGGCAAGCAGACCGAAAACGGAGCACCCCACGAAGAAGATGGCCGGAATGAAGCCGATGACAAAACTCGAAGCGCCCAAACTTTTGAGAAACAGCTGCAGGAAGGTCGACTCGATGACCACCGGCAGCCCCAGGCCCCACAGGAATTCCACGCTCGATATGCCGAAAGCGTTCTGCTTGAAGTATTGGTCGATCGTCTTTTTCATTCTTTTGAACCACAAAGGCACAGAGGACACAAGGATGGTCACTCCCTGTGTGCTCTGCGCCTCTAACAAAGTGAGTAATAATGGTTACGTAGTTGCCCGTGAGCCACGGTTCAACCATCGCCCATATACCAGATGTTTTCGCAAAGAAAAAGAACTTGTTGCCGCCATCCTGTTTGCATGTTGCCCCGATATTTGCTAAAGCTGATGCATGTGGCCGCATGACACCATATCTTTTAAAAAAAAGCCCACCTGGCTGGCCAGCAAGGTGCCCGGATTCATCTTCTATTCCAACGCCGTTTGGGCGGTAATCGCCGCCTCGCGCCTGGCCCGCAGGGGGCTCTATTCCGCCAGGGACCGGATTCACAGCAGCCTCAGCATTTTGAAATCCCTCGAATACCTGGGAACCGACGTCAGGGTCGAAAATCTGGACATGCTGTCGAAATTGAAAAACCCCTGCGTTTTCGTCTCCAACCACATGAGCGTGCTGGAGACCTTCATTTTTCCCTGCTTGATCCTGCCTTACAAGGCATACACAGTGGTGCTGAAACACAGCCTGATGCAGTACCCTGTATTCAAACACGTGCTGCGCAGCCTGGACCCCATTGTGGTGGGCAGAACCAATCCGCGGCAGGATTTCAGGACGGTCATGGAGGAGGGCCTCGCCAATCTGAAGAACAATATTTCCGTGTTGATATTTCCGCAGACAACCCGGGCGCTCGACTTCGACCCGGCCAAATTCAACACCCTCGGAATCAAGCTCGCCAAACGGGCCAAGGTGCCGGTGATACCCGTGGCCGTCAAAACCGACGCCTGGGGCATAGGAAAATGGGTGAAGGACCTCGGCAGGATCGACCCCTCCAAGCCGGTGAGGGTCTGCTTCGGCGAGCCCGTCCACATCAGCGGCGCCGGCAAGACCGAGCACCGCTCCACCATCGATTTCATCGCAGCCAAGCTGGCCTGCTGGGAATAACCCGTTCGCCCCGTTCATCTCGGATGACCGGGGCGAACGGGTTCTGGAACGCGGCTTCCCTCTTCGCTCCGAGAGCTTCGCCGAGACCGCCCGCCGCTAATATGCGGTCCAAAGCAGGATTTTCAACTTGATCATGGTCGGTATCATCGCCCCGCCGATCCTACAAAACACCCTTCAAACACAGGATCCACGCGGTCTTCGAACTCCCCCATTGGCATGGGCGGCGCGTCGTCGCCGGCCAGGGCTTCCCTTACCGACAGCCTCACATCCCTTGCCCACTGTTTTGCCTTATTCAACAACCTAGCCCACGCAGTCTTTTCCAGGGCACTGCTCTCTGCCTGGTAATAATAGGGAAACCGCAGGAAGACATTTCCGGCCTGTGCTTTTACCCAGTACCCCTGGTAGGGCTCCATCAGGAGCTCGTTGTATGAGTGATATACGGCGTTTTCCCAGCACCAGATCCTGAGGTCGATATAGGGGTTGTTGCCGTCCATGAACAGGATGCTCTGCGGGCCAAAGATGATCGCGCCGTTGGCATCGTAAACGACGACCTGCACATCCCCCCAGTAATAGCGGGCGTCGTTGGGCGGCGCGACCATGTTCCAGCCGTTTTGTGTCGTCGGGTTGTAGCCCAGCTTGACGTCGATGTCGAATTCCTTGCTCACGGGGATGCCGCTGAAGTTCACCGTCAACCCTTCCCGCGCCAGGATCCAGTAGGCCCGGCCCGGCTCCATCTTCAAGCCCTTGCCGAACTCGATGTATCTGCCCTGCACAGCATCATAGGTGCCGATGCGGTAGTTGGCCGGGTCGTAATCGATGTTGAAGACGGCCCGGGGGTCGGGGTTGTCGGGCCAGTGTACGATGGATGCCATGCCGAAGTCGCCCAGTTCTTCCCCTGCCGCGATCGGCGGGAGGGAGTCCGGCTCGGAAGTGCCCACCTTGAAGGAAAACGTGTCGGACCACGGCGACGCCAGTCCGGTGTCATCCACATACCGGACCTGCCAGGCATACTTGAGTCCTGTCGTCAAACCAACGCTGCCGATGATGTACTGGGTCAAGTCGGTTGTGGAAATGATCGGGTTCACGGCAGCGCCTGTATCCGCACGCATTATTTTCCATTGTGTCTGATAGTGTATGCTGCTGCCGTCCGGATCGTCGAAAGCGCTTGATTTGAGGGTTATGGGGTTTTCCCCTGAAAAAATGCTTTCGATTGGAGGAGCGACCCCGGTCGGCTTTACGGGGGGGTGCATCCCGGCTTCAAGCCGTTTGTTCAAAATCAAGCCCCCTCCTCCGACCACAAAAACATTGTATGCTGAGCTGCCCCATACGCCATATGGGTAAGCACTCGGGTTGTACTGCACCCCCCACGAATTTCCGTCAAAATACTCGATTACCCTGTTGTCGCTGCCGCCTACCGCATATATATCGCTGTCCGATGTGCCCCATAAGCCGTTAGGGTAATCAACCACCCCAAGTTCCGCCGTCCAGATGTCGCCTGCATTCCCGTCATAATGCAATATGTTCGTCGCCCCACAGGCGAAGACATCTGAAGCGGAATTTCCCCAGACAGCGGTAAGCGGGCTAGTTCCGGGATTGGTCATAGGCGCCCAAGTGCTGCCGTCATACTTCAGGATCGTACCGTTTTCCCCCACGGCAAAAACGTCGTTTTCGGAAGCGCCCCAGACGGCATTCAGCGTGTAGGCGGTGCCGCTGCTATGGACTTCCCAACTGCTGCCCGTATAGTGCAGGATAACGGCGGTTCCCCCTGTGGGAGGTTGAGCGCCGACAATAAACACCTCGCCGTTGGCACTGACCCAGACGCCGTTCAGGTCGGCCGAGGTATTAATGTCGCTCACAAGCGACCAGGTGCCATCATAGTGATATATGGTTCCATTGCCACCCACGGCATAGACATTGCTGCCGGAATTGCCCCGGACATCCCTCAAAACGACACCATTGGCAACGACGTTCTGCTCCACCCAACTGCTGCCGTTAAAATGAAGGATGGTCTCCAGCCCTCCTGCCGCAAAAACATCGCTCCCCGAGGTACCCCAGACAGCATACAATGTTTCTGTCGTCGGAACCGATCCCATGGCAGTCCACTCCTCGCCGGCCACGTGATTGACCATGAATAAACTGCAAAACGCCACTGTCGTGACAACGAAAGCCACAAGTCTATTTTTCGGCTGCATAGTGCCCCCATCGATTCTCGACATCGAAAATTACCCCCAATGTTGCGACCTTGAGGTTACTCCGGCATCTGCGGAAAATCCGGCAGATTGCCCAGGTAGCCCTCTTTGGCCTGCTCGATTATATCGACCCGGACGGTGCTGGGGCGTTCTTTGGTCACGCCCGACTGCACCACGGTCCTGTAGATATCGCCGGCTCTGACCTCCTTGGTCTCGAAGTCTTCGGGTACGGCGACGATGACTTTCTCGGGCACCAGCACCCTGACGTCTGCCTTGACAATGGCCTCGATCCCTTTTCCTGCCTGTATTTCACCCGCTTCGGGTTCATAATCTTCTGGCGCCACGCTGATGAACTGGTCCAGCAGGCGCTTGACCGCTTCGGGTGAAACGTTGACCGGCTTGGACGGGTATCCCCCGGCATACACCCTTGATGACTGGTAGTCGGTCAGCACGACGGGTTCTCTCGCCGGGTCTACCAGTCCCGCCAATTCGATGGAGGTTTTTTCCAATGCCGTGGCTATGGTCACTTCCGCGGAGGCTTCGAGCACGAAATCGGAGCCCCGCACGCCGCAGACGGCCGTAGGCGTCTTCACCTTGAATTCCGAACGTTTGAATTTGAGCAGTTTCACCACGAAAAACCGCGCCTTGCCGAAAGCCATGCGAAGAAACGACGATCGGCTTTTCTTCTTCTTGTCGTAAACACTCTGGTTGAGTTCCAGCTTCGTTTCCGAAGCCAGGGAGAGAATACTGCCGTCGTTCATCCTGAAACGGATCTTGCCTCTTTTCAGGGTGGTTACCGTGTCCCCCCTGTAAAGGGGCAGGCCCGGCCGCGCCCGGTATCCCTCGTGCGCATTCTCGGCGTGCATCACCACCACGTCACCCCTGACCCGCTGGACGCTTCCGATGGGCGCACCGAACCCCGGCATGAATGTATCAGCAATGACAACGCCTGCCGGCAGGATGGTACCGGTGGCGGCGATGCCCGGCGAACAGAGGCCCGCAAAAAGAAATGCCGCAACAGCCAGACCACGGATTGCCGTCAATGTACCTTTACATGTATTCATTTTATCTCTCCAGCAAATCTAAAATTCCAATTCAAGTCCCATGCCCAGGCTGTTTCTCCTGTAATCGTACTCCTCGATATTGGAATGATTGGTGATATGGTTGTATTCCAGAGTGACAAAAAGCCAATCCCGGTAAACCGGTCGTTTGAGCGCCGCAATCCCGGAGAACTTGTCGTCTTTCCTTGTCTCCCCGGGAAAATTCGGGTACTCCTTGTGGTAGTAGTACAGTTCCAGGTCCATGATAAGGCGCCATCCAAGCTCCATGGAAATGCCCGCCTTGAGTTTTGGACGGGTGTAGTCGTAGGCTGACACATCGGCGGTACTCGTCTCGTAGCCGACCCCCCCGAAAACGAATCCACGTCCGCCAAACACGTGGTAGTAGACATCGGCATACAGGTCGTGAAGGCTGCCGTCCCGGTCGTCATTCTGGCGGTAATCCCTCAGATAGTAGGAGTAAACGAATCGGGTCAGGAGATTCCTGTTGGGTTGCCAGAAAACCGAAGGGCGCAGCTGGTGCTGCAGCAGATAGTCCTCGTCGTCGAGCGTGTAGAGCCTGGGTATGTAATTGAGGCCGAAAAGCAAAGACCCGCTGGAATAGGTCCCGTAAAGGTCGGCGCTGGTGTCGGACATGTCGAACTGGTCCAGGTCGAAATACCAATTCTGGCCGCGCTCGATTCCGGCCCCCAGAACCAGATCGCTGCGATTGACGATATTGTAGCGTCCACCCGCCCGGGCGTAAACACCCGAATCGGCTTCATCCGACGGGAACAGGTCCATGTCCGTGGGGTCCAGGGGAACGTTGTCGTCGTAGATATATTGCAGGGCAAAGTCGAGATAATACGGTTTTTGCGCCGGCTCCGCACCGAGAATGCCCAACCATTTTTCCGCGTTCCTCTTCTCCGCCGGCGTGTCGGCATTGTCCTTTACATAGGTAAACTGTTCTTTCGCCGCCCCCGTATTCCCCGTTTGATAGTTGCATATGCCGGCATAGTAGGTGCTGTTGACCTTCAGGGAGGGGCTCCTTTCCGCGGCCTTTTCAAACAGGGGAGCGGCCTCGCCGTAGCGCTTCTGCCGGTAAAGACAGATGCCGCCGTAATAGGCGGCCAGCACGTTGGAATCGTCCTCCCCGGCACCGGCTGCAAAGTGTTCGGCGGCCGTGCCGTACTGCTCGGTGTGGTAATAGAGCAGACCCAAGTCGTAGTTCAGGCCGGACAGATCCGGATCTTTGTCCCAGGCGGCTTCGAGATTTTCTCGGGCCTCTTCGTAACGTCCCTGCTCTGTATGGACCCGACCCAGATATTGCAGGTAAACCGGGTTTGCAGGATCGGTTTCAAGAGCCTTCTTGAAGAGGCTTTCGGCTGACTGGTAGTCTTTGGACTCATATGCAAAAACCCCCAGATCGTAATATCCGCCTCCTGCTTCCGCTGCCTGGGCCGACAGACCGGCACCCGCCAAGAGAAGAACCGCCAACGCAACCGCCAACGATCGACGCATGGTATCGTCCCCCTATATAGTCAAGCGTTCATAAGGATGGTTTCAATGCGAATGATTTTGTGTTATCCACGACAGGTAAATCAGCGGCCGATAGCAGAGTCGAAGGTATGAGGAAGGCCCCTCGAAAGGGTCCGATCCGCCTTTGGCGCTAATTTGGATTATTGTATAAAGAAATACCAACGATGTCAAATAGTAATAACCTTCGGCGGGGCAAGATTTGTGCGCCGCATTTTTCAGGACCGGAAAGAGGATGACTCACTATGTCCGGCATTCGTGCAAAAACAATCAGCGGCCTCAAGCGAGGCGACGTGTTTATCGTTTCCAGAACCTTCGGCGAAAATGAGGTGAAAACATTTGCCGATATCACCCACGACTACAACCCGGTCCACTTCGACGATCGCTTTGCCGAGGCCAAGAATTTCGACGGGCGCATCTGCCACGGCCTGCTGACGGGCGCCATGGTCACGGAAATCGGGGGGCAGATCGGGTGGCTGGCCACCCAGATGAACTTCGAGTTCAAAAAGCCGGTCTATTTCGGCGATACGATTACCTGCCGTTTCCTCATCGCCGACGTGGATGCGCGCGGATGGGCCCGGGCGGAGATAACCATGAAAAACCAGGACGGACTTACCGTGGTGGAAGCGTGGATTACCGGGCGGCTCCCGGGGAATCGAGACATCGAGGTGCTGGAGGCCATGGTGGCCGAGGGGGACCCCACCAACGGATTGAGAGGCAAGAGGGCTGAAGATCAGTAGGCTTTAACGTGAGATTTTGGCCATCCGTGAGTTGCCGGTGCTGTCGGTAAGCTTCTTGCTGTCTGCGCCGACAACAGACAAACGGGCCACCGGCTACTGGATAAGCCTCAGGTTTTCTAACCCGCTTACCTTCCTGATCAATCTTCCGGTATGCCCAGGAAATAACGCAAACCGGACAGGTTGTCCGTGGTGATCATGCCGTCGCTGTATTCCTTGAGGATCTCCTTGGGGCTGAAGGCAATGGCCAGGCCCGCATTTTGCAGCATGAAGCGGTCGTTGGCGCCGTCTCCCACGGCCACGATCTGATCTTTGGTAATGTTCTCCAGGCGTGCGATCTCGATGAGGATTTCTCCCTTGCGCTCCGCATCGATAATTTCCCCCTTGATGCTGCCGGTCACCTGCCCGTTTTCTATCTCGAGCTCATTGGCGTAAACGTAATCGAGCCCCAGGCGCTGCTTGAGATAATCGGTGAAAAAAGAAAACCCGCCTGAGATCACGCCCACCTTGTAGCCCATGAAGTGGAGCGTGGAAATCAGATCCTCGGTACCGGGTGTCAGGTGGATCGATTTCGTCAGGGATTCCAGCTGGTCGGTGGTCAGGCCCTTCAGCAGGCTCACCCTTTTTCTGACCGCATCCTTGAAATCCAGGTTCCCGCTCATGGCCTCCTCGGTCATGGCCTTTACGTCGGCGCCCACGCCGGCGACCTCCGCCAGTTCGTCAATGACCTCCCCCTGAATAATGGTACTGTCGCAGTCGAAAACGACCACGCGCTTGGGTTTCTGAAAGCGATCGTATTTTCTGAGGGAAACGTCCAGACCGGTCTTGCCGGAAAAGTCATAGAACATCTTGCGCAGGGCGGCGATATCCGCCACATTCGACGTGTCCACGGTGATCTCCATGGCAATGTATTCACCGCGCGCAATCATCTTGATGGTTTCAATGTTGATATTTTTTTCGGAAAAAATGCCGGACACGCCGGCCACAATGCCCGGTCGGTCGCGTCCCATCAGGGTAAACAGCATCAGGTGCTTGTTGACGATTCTGCGGCCCTCCTCGTACGGTTCCACCCGCAGGCCCAGGTTGAAATCGGCGCCCACGGGCTCGACAGCCTTCATCATCTCTTCGTAGCCGATGTCGGACGTACTCATATCCACCACCAGAAACATGGTGAAGTGCCCCCGCACGGCACGGGCCTCCACGTCCACGATATTGATTTTTAGCCCGGCAAGGACACTCGTCACCGAGTGGACCAGCCCGGGCTTGTCCTTTCCCACCGCTGAAATGACATACAAGGTGTTCATCTGATAAAGCCCTTGAATCAAATGAGTTTGTTGTGTTTTTTTTAGTTCGTTGTGTTTTTTGTGTTTATTGAGTTAACGGCAAACCCACCAACCCAACAAACCTGCTAACCCAATGAACCCAACAAACCTACGTTTCTGTCTAAATACGTTTGGCTCTGCCGGTATGTCAATTATAATTTTTTGCGATATTTTGTGTTTAGCACCAAATGTCTTGCACAAGATGTTGTTGATCACCCCCTGAAGGCATATGCAGGTCGCCGGTGTCGATTGCCCTGTTTTACATCAGACGGTGACAATCGGCAGACGGCGCTTTACAGCCGTATAAGGGGGACGGTACGGGGGTTGCGGTTCCTGCCGCCGTTCTGCAGGGGGTGAGACGCTTGCATTCCGCACCAGGCATGCTTATTATGTTGGTCATTATGAAAGAATACAGCGAAAAAATACCGACCCCCAAGGAACTCGAAAAAGAACTGGGCGACTTTCTTTCCAAGAAGTTCGGCGGCAATGTCAAGGTGGCTACCCCCATCCTGATGCAGCACGAAAACGCCGACGACAGCGAGCAAGCCAAGCCGCCCGAAAAGCGCAAGATCAATTTCGAGCTCAAGCCCGAGGACCTGGTGGCCTACCTGGACCAGTATATCGTCAAGCAGGACGATGCCAAGGCCATTCTCTCTACCAAAATATGCACTCATTTCAACAGGATAAAACGATATCAGCAGTTCCCGGATCAAACGAGTGAGATGGTGGGCAGCATTAAAAACAACGTGCTCATGATCGGACCCACCGGTGTTGGCAAGACCTACATGATCAAGCTGATCGCCAAGAAGATCGGCGTGCCATTCGTCAAGGGTGATGCTACCAAATTCAGTGAAACCGGCTATGTCGGCGGTGATGTCGAGGACCTGGTCAGGGATCTGGTGCGGGAGGCGGACAATGACATCGAAAGGGCCCAGTACGGCATTGTCTACATCGACGAAATCGACAAAATCGCTTCCAGCCACAACCTGATCGGGGCCGATGTGTCCCGTACCGGGGTACAGCGGGCCCTGCTGAAACCCATGGAAGAGACCGAAGTGGACCTCAAGGTGCCCCACGATCCCATATCCATGCTTCAGGAAGTCGAACGCTTCAGGAAAACGGGAAAAAGGGACAAAAGTACCGTCAACACCAAAAACATCCTTTTCATCATGAGCGGGGCCTTCACCGGCCTGGTGGAAATTATCAACAAACGTGTTGCCGCCAAGGGAATCGGTTTCGGGGCCAATCTGCCGAAATCGATCGAAAATACCGATGTTCTTTCCCAAGTCAGGTCCGAAGACCTGATATCCTTTGGCTTCGAGTCGGAATTCGTGGGCAGGCTTCCCGTCAGGGCGGTATTCGAACGCCTGACCGAAGACGACCTCTACCTCATACTGAAAAATCCAAACAATCCGATCATTTTAGGGAAGAAGCTGGACTTCGCCGCCTATGGCATCGATGCCGTATTCGAAGACCAGGCGCTTCATCTGCTGTCCAAAAACGCCTTCCAGGAAAACACAGGCGCCAGAGGCCTGGTGAGCGCCGTCGAGAATGCCCTGCTGCCGTTTGAAAAAAAACTGCCATCCACAGAGGTGGGCAGGTTTGCCATCACCCGGGGGGTCATCGATGCACCCAAACAGAGCATGGAGCGCATTCTGGACAAAGGCAGGCGATCGGATAACGACGGCATTTTCGAAAAACTGGCCGAGGAGGAGCGGCAATCCATAGTGGCCTATCTCGAAGACAATCAGAACAACATCATCAACAAGCACAAAATGGACCTGACGGCCTCCCGCAAAAACCTGGTCGCGGAATGCTATGCCGCCAATCCATCGGATATCGACAGCATTATTAAAAAAATCAAATCGTATCACAGTCAGATCAAGACCATCGAACTCTACTTCCTGAAAAATCACGACATCAACATCGTGCTCGAAGAGGACGCCATCGACTTTATCATCGAAAAGGTGATCCACGGACAGATCGAACTGAAGGATGTCTACAAAAACCTGTCCAATGATTTTGAGTACGGCCTGAAACTGGTCAGGGACAAAACCGGCCGCAACCGCTTTTTCATTACCCGTGATGCATTGCATTCCCCTGAGACCTATGTCGGCGAGTTGATCAACCTGCACGCCAAATCACTCCCAACAGGGGAAGAAAAATAATCAATCACGAAAACACGAACGGATTATACAATGATCGGAATATCGAAACTCTATTGTGGAACCGTAGAGCCGTCGGATGCATTGCGTTACGGGCGTCTGTCCTCTTCACTTCCCTCCCACCTGCTGCAGTTTTCCGCCGACAAGCGACCCGTTGTCGTCTGGAATGTCACCCGCCGGTGCAACCTGAAGTGCGTACACTGCTATGCGCATGCCGAGGACCGGCATTTCGCGAACGAACTCTCTTTCGATGAGGGCAAAACCCTTATCGACGACCTGGCAGGATTCGGTGTGCCCGTGCTGCTTTTTTCGGGCGGGGAACCCCTGGTCCGCAAGGACCTGCCCGACCTGGCCGCCTACGCCGTGGACAAAGGCATGCGGGCGGTGATTTCCACCAACGGGACGCTCATAACGGCCGAACTGGCCCGGACGCTGAAAGATATCGGCCTATCTTACGTGGGCATCAGCCTGGACGGAATGGAAAAGATCAACGACCGTTTCCGGGGGGTGCCGGGGGCCTTCGGCAAGGCCATGCAGGGCATTCGAAACTGCCAGGCGGCCGGCATCAAGGTCGGGTTGCGCTTCACCATCAACAAGGCCAATGTAGGGGAGATCCCCGCCATCTTCGACCTCCTGGAGGAAATGGACATACCCAGGGTGTGTTTCTACCACCTGGTTTACGCCGGCCGGGGCTCCACCATGGTGGATGAGGATCTTTCCCACGCAGAAACCCGGGCGGCCGTGGACCTGATCATAGACCGTACCAAGGACCTCCACGACAGGGGCAAACCCAAAGAGGTACTGACGGTGGACAACCATGCAGACGGGCCCTACCTCTACCTGAGGCTGCTGAAGGAAGACCCGCAGCGCGCCGGAGAGGTATTTGACCTTCTGAAAATGAACGAAGGCAACAATACCGGCCGCGGCATCGGCTGTGTTAGCTGGGACGGCAGCGTTCACCCCGACCAGTTCTGGCGTCACCACAGTTTCGGCAACGTGAAAGACAGACCCTTTTCCGAAATCTGGACGGATCTGTCCGACCCCCTGATGGCAAAACTGAAGGAGAAAAAGAATCATGTGACCGGCCGTTGCGCCGCCTGCGGATGGCTCGACATCTGTGCCGGCAACTTCAGGGTTCGCGCGGAAGCGGTTTACGACGACATCTGGGCACCGGACCCGGCGTGCTATTTGACAGACGCCGAAATCCAGAAAACGGAGTGACAATGGCATCGGCCTTAACCCTTAAACCTTGAACCTGATACCGAGGAAAACAACATGCTGTTTCCAGACTACAGAGGCCGCCGCATGCGGCAAAGCAAGGCGTTCAGGCGCATGGTGCGCGAAACCGAGCTGTCGACGTCGAATCTGATCTATCCCCTTTTCGCCGTCAATGGAAAAAACGTCGAAACCCCCATTCCGTCCATGCCCGGACAGAGCCAGATGTCCATCGACAAACTGGTGAAAACGGCCGGAGCGGCCTACGATCTGGGCATTCCGGCCATTATGCTTTTCGGCCTCCCCGATAAAAAGGATGCGCTGGGCACAAGGGCATATGCCAAGGACGGCATCGTTCAACGGGCGGTGAAAGCCGTCAAGGACAAGCTCCCCGACCTGGCTGTCATCACGGATGTCTGCCTGTGCCAGTACACGGACCACGGACACTGCGGCATCATTGACGGCAATGTCATAGACAACGATGCCAGCCTCGACCTGCTGGCCAGAACCGCCCTCTCCCATGCGCAGGCGGGGGCCGACATGGTGGCCCCGTCGGACATGATGGACGGACGGGTTGCCGAAATACGCAACACCCTGGATGAAAAAGATTTCAGCCACGTCCCCATCATGGCCTATGCAGCCAAGTATTGCTCGTCCTATTACGGCCCTTTTCGTGAAGCCGCGGATTCGGCCCCCCAGTTCGGCGACCGGCGCACGTACCAGATGGACCCGGCCAACGTGCTGGAGGCCATTCGTGAAGTGACCATGGACGTCGAAGAGGGTGCCGACATCATCATGGTGAAACCCGCCCTGGCCTATCTCGATGTCATTTGCCGGGTGCGTGACGAAATCGACCTGCCCGTGGCCGCCTACAACGTGAGCGGCGAGTATGCCATGATCAAGGCCGCCGAAAAACTGGGTTGGCTGGACGGTCCGAAGGTAATGATGGAAACCCTTACGGCCATCAAGCGTGCGGGAGCCGACCTGATTCTCACCTATTTTGCCATGGATGCGGCCAAGGTGCTGCACGATTGAAGCAAACGCAGACCAATAAATATCGAACCACAAAGGCACAAAGGGCACAAAGCGATACCCCATTGGAAACAAGGAACTGAAAAAACCAATGTCCGACAAAAAACACCCCCATGAGGACCGGAAAAGCAGCCCACCGCTCCGGTTGGTGGCATGGGAAATAACCCGAAACTGCAACCTCTCCTGCGTGCACTGCCGTGCGGCTGCCACCATGGGGCCCTATGAAGGCGAACTGGACACGCAGGCCGGCCTCAGGCTTCTCGACCAGATCAAAGGCGTAGGGGACCCCATCATCATCCTCACCGGGGGGGAACCGCTGCTGCGCCCCGACATATTCGAAATTGCCCGTTACGGGACCGATCTGGGGCTCCGGATGGTAATGGCGCCCAACGGAACCCTGATCACCAGGGAAATGGCCGGGAAAATGGCCGGGGCGGGCATAAAGCGCATCAGCATCAGCCTCGACGGTGCCACGCGCGACGTCCACGACCGGTTCAGGGGGGTGGAGGGAGCCTTTGACGGCGCCCTGCATGGGATCGAGTTGGCCAAAGAGGCCGGCATCGAGTTTCAAATCAACACCACCATCACCAAGTCCAATCTCGACCAGATACAGGCCATCCAGGACCTCGCCGTAAAACTGGGTGCCGTGGCGCACCACATCTTTCTGCTGGTGCCCACCGGCAGGGGAAAATACATTGTCGACAAGGAAATCAATGCCCTGGAGTACGAGGAAACCCTCAATTGGTTTTACGATCAAAGAGGGCAGACGCCGCTGCAGCTCAAGGCCACCTGCGCACCGCACTATTACCGGATTCTCAGGCAGAATGCCAAGAGAGACGGTGAAAAGGTAACCTTCCAAACCCATGGCCTGGACGCGGTCACCCGTGGCTGCCTGGGTGGCGTGGGTTTCTGTTTCATTTCCCATACCGGCATTGTGCAGCCCTGCGGCTTTCTCGATCTCAACTGCGGCGACATCACCCAAAAGCCTTTCCAGGAAATCTGGAATGATTCGGAAATCTTCAGAAATCTGCGTGATTTTGACGCATTGAAGGGGAAATGCGGGGCATGCGAATACCGCAAGGTGTGCGGCGGATGCCGGGCCAGGGCCTACGAAGCCACCGGCGACTACATGGCGGAAGAGCCGCTGTGCAGCTACCAGCCGGCTCAGACCTAAACGGCGCCAGGCACGAGGCGCAAGGAACCTTCAGAGCGCCTGGCACCCAGCGCTCTAAGCCCTGCGCCGTATACCCTATGCCGTGAAACGTGGAGCGAACCGCACGTCTATCGTCTTACCTCTACCGTTTCACGCTTTTTTGGAAGTGTCCCCTATACCGTGAACCGCATACCGTGTACCGCATCCCCTTTACAATCCCTTGACATGCAAACGATTCTTATCTATTCTCTCACCGAACTGCCTGATGCCCTCATGGTGTCGGGACAACCTTTTCCACACCGTTACTCTTAATCTTGAACAGCGTATTCGTGCAATGAAGCAACCAGGACCCCGCATATGCCCGGCAATCCTTTTCCTCGTGATACTCTTTGCCTGCATGGCCACTGCTGCTTTCGCCGCGGAGCTTCAGGAAATCAGAACCGGGAAAAAAAGTGGTTTTACACGCATCGTTTTTGAGTTCAACGGGCCTGTCCGCTACCTGGTAAAAGAGAGCCAGGGGGCGGGAAAGCTGCTGTTGACCTTCACGGAATCGACATCCGGGCCAGGGGCTGGCAAAAAGATTGCGTTGGCCCCGCCTATCAAGTCCATCACGGTTCAAGCGAAGGGGAAAAATCTGAAAACCGGCATAGACCTTGCCACTCCCCAGTACCGCATGCAGGCGTTCACCTTGACCGAACCGGACAGGGTGGTCTTCGACCTTTACCCTCTAGCACCTGCCGCATCCGAGGTGCGGCTGAACCGGATGGTTGTGAAAGCGTCGATGCGAGGCGATGGCGGCGCGGAAAAAACGGAAATTGAATCACCGGCTGAAACGGCGGAAAAAAGTCCCAACACAGCGGCTCCCGAACAGGCCGCCTCCCCGCCCCCCGCGGCGGAGGCCCCCGGGGGCAAGCCCGGCATCCAAAAGCCGCGGCGAACGGCCGAAGTGCCAAGCCGGCAACCTGCACCGCAAATGGCTGCCGGCCCTGAAATTGCTCCGGCAGCGGTCGCACCCGCCCAACCCGCCGGCAAACAAGCGCCAAAGGCCCCGGAAACGGCACCGGCTGCACCGAAGCCGTCGCCGGCATCCGGCACCATGAAGCAAGAGGTGCAGACAACCCCGTCGGGAAACTTCCAGACCTATCTGATCGCCGCCCTGGCCGTCATATCGATTGTCATCTTTGCCCTGATCGGAATGCTGCTTTTACAGAGGAAAAACACTGCCGGCCGGACCCGGCGCATCGACTCCGGAGAGGAATTGAAGACAACCGCCGACATCATGGCTTCCATCGATGCGAAAATCAGGGAAAAATTCAAACAATACGAGGAATCGAATCCCAAGGGAGCGGACTGATGGCGGGAAAAGATCAAGAGGGGTTCGACCTTGGACTCTCGGACGAGGAAAAAGCGGACCTGGAAAGCATGATCAGCGACTTCAGCGCCGATCGAACGCACGCCCCGAACCGCCCGGCCGGGGGCGATCCTCTGGAGCAGGTGGCGGCACTGCAGGATAAAATTTATCAACTGAGTGATATCGTAATAAAGATCAATAAACGCATCGATGCGTTTTATGATATTATCCGCTTGATCCATCAAAAAAGCGAGATCATGAACCGGCGCATCGATGCCCTGATCGGTCACGGCGGAGACGAACGTGCCGACCGGAAATGATATTCCAAATTCGAAGATGGTGTGGTTGAGCAGCCAAGAGCGCCGCAGCCATGGTGAACCCCGGGGGACAAAGATTGAATTCTCAAAATGAATCGTACGAAAGAATTCTTGCCCGCATCAAAGAAGGAACGATTATCATCAACGAAAGGGAAAAGTTCGAGCACCTCCTGAAACTGTTTCCCGAAAAAGCGTCCCTTCACAGGGCCTTTGCCGATTTTCTCGCAAAAGAGGGGGCGCGGGACGAAGCCGTTCGGGTATATGAACGATCCGCCAAGATGTACCTCGATTCGGGCAGGAGCCTGCAGGCCATCGTGGCCACGATACTGGCATGGAGCATCAACAAACCCACCCACGATCAGGGCCGGGTTTTCCACGCCGCCGTGCAGGCATCCAAATCTGCCGAAACGCCCCTGCAGGACTTTTTTTCCGCTTTCACCTATCCGGAGCTGGTGGCCGTCATGCTGAGACTGGTGAGGGTCCATTTCCCGGCCAATCATGCCGTCAAGAGCTTCGGAGATGAAGCGAACGAACTGTTTTTCATCGTGTCCGGCACCCTGAAAGAAACCACCTACCGCACCGACGGCGATGATGAATCCGGCGACCAGGCACTGGTGCGGCACCTGTCCGATAACGACATCTTCGGAGACATATATCCCCTCGATGCGGAACACCGTTCGAGATCGGACGTTGAAACACTTACCCATGTCGAACTGGTCAAAATTTCCAAACAGGTACTTCAGCAATTGTGCCGGAAACACCCAAGGGTGGAGCTCCTGCTGACCGACCTTTACAGGAACCCCAGCGAAACCCTCGACGGAAGAATGTGGACAAGCGTTCGGCGGGCGGTGAGGTACGAAATCCCCACGAAGGTCAAACTCAGCATCCTTCCACAAATGGAGAACGCCCCCCCTATCGACACGGAGGGACTCACCAGGGATATCTCTCTGGGCGGTGCGTGTGTGGATATCGGTGACCAGCATCTCGCGACCCCCTTGAAGGCGTTTGAAAATGCCGCCGTGAACGTTGAAATCAGGCTGACCGGAGAGAATGTGACCCTGAAAATCGCCGGGAACATCGCCTGGAGCGTAAAATTTATCGAGAACGCTAACACCCGTTTACTAGTGGGCATCCGCTTCGAAGCTTTAAACGATTCAGAACGGAGGGCCCTGGAAAAATACTGCCTGCAGGGAAATGCCGAACAGAATCTGCTCTGGAATCTGTGGGATGACTTGGTGAAAGGATAGCCTTGTGACTGATAACCATGCGGAACAATCGCCGGTAAAACCTAAAATATGGGCCGTCGGTGGCGGAAAAGGAGGGGTCGGGAAAAGTGTTCTCAGCTCGCTTTTTGCGCTTTGGCTGGCACAGATAGGCAAACGCACCATCATCGTCGACGTGGACCTGGGCGGCGCCAATATCCACACGCTGCTGGGGATCAAAAGCCCCACCCACACGATTAACGACTTCATAACCAAAAAAGTCGGCAGCCTGGGAGATATCTGCATCGAAACAGGCGTGCCCAACCTGCGCCTGCTCAGCGGTGCGAGTGAAATTCTCTCGCTGGCCAATCTCCAATTTGCCCAGAAAGTGAAAATCATTCAGGGCATCGGGCAGTTGGATGCCGAGTATGTGGTTCTGGACTTGGGGGCGGGAACGTCCTTCAATGTCCTCGATTTTTTTCTGATTGCCCACCGGCAGATTGTCATGCTCACCCCCCAACCCATATCCATTCAGAATTCCTACGCCTTCGTCCGCAACGCCGTGTATCGGAAATTGAGCCGTCTCACGAGCCAGAAACCGGGTATGCTGTCCATCATCAAATCGGCCATGGATCCCAAAAACGAATTGAACGTGAGAACCGTCAAAGAGTTGTTTCGGGTTATCCGGGACGACGGGGGAGCCGAAGCAGCGGATTTTCTAAAGGGAGAACTGGCTACGATCCGCCCGGCGCTGGTGACCAATATGGTCCGCAGCCGCAGGGACAACAACGCCGGCAGCATCATCCGGCTGGTTTCGGAGAAATATTTGATGATCGAACCCGTGGATATGGGGGGCGTCGTTTACGACAAGCGGCTGAATTCGCTCGTATCGAGCATGACACCGCTCTCGCAGATCGACAGGTCGAGCGAAGCCTTTGCCGGGGTGCACGAGATAACGTCAAAACTGCTGTGAAAAACATGCTTTGAACTCACAATTGAAAAATTCCCACCCCGGATAAACCGGAAAAGATAAAGATCATTATCTATTGCTTGTCATGTTGTTTTAAAACCGTGGGGCCAACCTATCGGTATGGTGTCCTTGAACATCTCGAAGCGATGGTTTTAAAGCCCGGCGGTTCTTATACCCATTGCCATAAGTATGTTCCGATTGAAACTCGAAATAGGGGCTGTCCGGAACCATTTTCCGGCAACCACTAAAGACGGCATCGGGAAAAGCCGACGCTTACAATACCCCGCGGTTCTGCCTTTCCCAGTAGCGCCGGTACACCACATTCTCACGCTTGTCGACCGCAGCGGCCCCGACGCGTTCGATCCATTCACGCGTCATTTTCCTGGCCTTTTCGAAGGCGGTCCTTGACACCTCCCACCTGGCTTCCGGCGTTGCGGAAGCAGCCTGTTCCACAAACCGTCCCTCCAAAAGGTCTCGTTCGCGCTTGTAGAGGGCTATTCTGTTGTTATAATCTTCGATGACCAGCCGGTGCAAATTTTCATGGAACCACCACAGGCTCTTGGCGTCATAAACGGCGCCGGGTGCCGGCCCGATGTCGGGCAGGCCGCATTCGTCGATCCAGACCGGCTTGAAAATGCCGGTGCAGGGCGCCGAGGTCCCGGTAACCCATACCGTTTGCCGCGTCGCTTTGAGATGGGCGACGAGGGAGCCCGTCGTCTGGGCCGCATCTCTGGAAAACGGGTTGGCGGCATGCGCACACAACCGGTCGAGGAACAGGTGGGCGCCCGGCCGATACGTCGTATCCGGGCCGTGGTCCCGCAGGATGCGCATGGCCATGCCGGGAGCGACGGATTTGGCCCGCCGGCTCATCAGATGCATGGCGCGCGACCGACGCTTCCCGCTGGCGGAAAAGGTGGTGTAAAACCAGTCTGCGTAGCATTTGGCGAAATGAAACGTGGTCCTTTTTTTCAGCCACCCCTTCTTCCTGGCAACGGAAATCAGGTCCGGATGCCCCTCGTCATAGGTTTCACCGATGGTCAGTCCGTTGCTGATGCTGTATCGGCTTTTCACCCTCAAGGCGGCCCACAAGGGGCCTGCCGTTTCCAAGACCCAGGCCCTTTGTGCATCGGCGATGATATAACTGTTGTGATAGAAAAGGCCCTTGTTTTTGTACCCGCACGCCCCCCCCTGCCCGTGGTCGGCAAGAAGCTGCACCATCACCTCCAGGGCCCTGTCCGCCGTTCCCGAGCGTTCGAGCGCGAGCCGCAGGATGTCCATTCCCGTCAGGCCGCCGTTCCGTTCCCGGGGCATTTTGGTAAAAACGGCCTCGTTGCCGATAACCACCCCTTTTTCGTTGGCGCCCATTTCGGCCCCCCACATCCAGAACGGTCTTGAAATAACGGTCGCAAGCGTCTCCTGGACCTGGGGAACCTCGATGTAGGTGCACGTCGCCTGTTCGCCCTTTGGGTGTGCGGCGGCCGGGTGATATTCCAGGGACTGGGCTTCATTGGGTTCACGGTCGCTGTTTTTGCCGAACAGTACCGAACCGTCCGTCGTGCTGTCCGGCATGATGATGAAAGTGTCACACATACCTGTCTTCCGCGTGTTTTGTTTAGTATTTCGTGTTTCGTGTTTGGTGTTTCGTGGCTAATGATACTTGATCATTGGACATTGGAACCCTCGAGCCCTTTTTGTCCAATCAGCGCACAATCTTCCCCGGCAGAATGAATTCGTACCTTTTGCGCATCAGTTTGGTCGTCAGCCAGCGGTCCACACGCCGGAAAGCGGAAAAAAGCATCCAGATCATTCTGTCTTCCCGGTAGTACTTTTCGATCGCTTTTTCCGTCAACGGCTTCTGCTCAACGTCAAGATAGCCGTTGAAGACGTCAATCGTGCCGGGAATCAGATCCGGGCACTGTTCCTTGTAGAGATTGGCGGCAATGTCAATAAATACCATCCTCAAGTCATAGTAACGGTTCATGACGTCGTCCAGAAACAGCCACCGCAGTATCCATCGTAAAAAAAGCGGCGCACTTTTCAGCAGCGGCTCCGGATCCATTTGTTCGATTCCCCCCAACCTGAATAACGGCGTGCTGGTGTCGATATAGGTCAACCCGGCTTCTTTTTCGCCGCCCGTGCGAACCCAGTTGGAAATCTGGCCATCGAGTGCCAGCTCGACCTCGGGTGTGGAAGCGGCATTAAAACGCCACACCCCGTCGACTGCCCGGGCCACCTGCTCCATCAACGCGTAGCAAGCATCCCTTTCAAGGTTGTGAACGAGCTTGTGAGCGAACCGTTCCGCAGGCAGCCATTCCTGGGCGATATAGACCACCACCGGGCGGCCGGGAACAGGCACAACGGCCGTATCGTGTTCGGGAAGATTCAGACCGGCATCCCGAAGAAGCCTGCAGTAGTGCCGATACACGCTGACATACGTTTCGGCCGAAGACCTGTCCGAAAACAAGGGCATGCGTTTGTACGCGGTTCTTTCATCGCCCTCGATTTTGAATATCGCAGAGATTTCACCGTAGCCCAGTAGCGTTGCCGGGACCCTCGATCGTTCTATTTGCTGGGGGTCCAGGCCGGCCTCGAAACGCGTTAATAGCTCCGTATCAATTTTCATCCGCTGTTAATTCTTTCCAAATATGTTGTGCCTGTATTCTTACTAGTCGTAATTAACGATTGTCTAAAACGAAATCCCTTGCCTGGGAAACGGCCTTTTCCAGCCTTTCGGCAACCCACGGCACACGTTCCCTCTCCATGATCAACGGCGGCAGCAGTTGACACACGGAGGGGTCATTGTTGGCATACACCATCAGCAGGTCGTTGTCGTAGGCGGTTTTACTGACCACCTGCCCGGATATCTCCCCTGCGAACACCAGACCCATCATCAGGCCGAGCTGCCGGAAACCGATTAAAAAATCCGCGTATTTCTGCTGAAGGACGGCCACGCACCGCCGGAATTCCCCGGCCAGTTCGACGACCCTGTCCAGGAAGGCCGGATCGGAAGAAATCTCCAGCACGCGTCCGGCAACACAGCACCCCGGTTCGGCTCCGCCAAAGGTGGAGATATGCACGAAAGGATCCTTGTGGAATATCCGCTCCAACGGCTGCCGCAACACAGTGGCCGTTATGGGATACAACCCGCCGGACAGTCCCTTGCCAAGCACGACGATGTCCGGAACCACATCGAAGTGTTCAAATCCCCAGAGGCGTCCTGTTCTGCCCAGCCCGGTCTGCACCTCATCGAGAATGAGCAGCGCCCCTTTGCGGGTGCACAGTTCCCGCACGCCGGACATGTATTCTCTGCCGGGAACGACCACGCCCATCGTCGCCGGCACGGTTTCGAGAATGACGGCAGCTGTATCAGGCCCCACGGCCGCTTCCATACAGTCCAGGTCGCCGAACGGAACCTGTTCGAACCCGGTGGAAGTCACGCCGAAAGGATCCCTGTACCGGGGATCGCCTGCGGCCAGAGCAAGCCCGGTATGGCCGTGATAGCCCCCTTTCGCCGAAACGACTTTCCCGCGCCCCTGCCAGGCCCGGGCAACCTTTATCGCCAAATCAATCGCTTCCCCTCCGGAAACGCCGAACACCGTGTAATTCAGATCGGCCGGCATGCACCCGGCGATTTTCTCCGCAAGTTCGCCCCGTACGCGGCTCATGAGATGATGGTTGCCGATGTCGAACTCGTCAAGGCTTTGCTTTAAAAGTTCTATCAACTCGGGGTTTCGGTGGCCCAGGTTGAAGACGCCGCCGTTGCAGTGCAAATTGAACAGTTTTTTGCGGCCGTCCATATCCGCCAGAAAGGCCCCCTCCCTGTCCCCCATGACCAGGTCCATCCCCAAATTGATGAAAAAATCTGCTTTGCCGGAGGAAACATGGTTCCGAAAGCGTCCTATGGCCGCCTCTTTCTCTTCGGTATGCATGTGCTGTTTTCCCCTCTTTGAATTCCCGTCATCTATGGTTGTTCACTGGGCGTAATTGAACACTCCCCGCAGCAAGCTGCGGGGAATGCGCTCGCCATCTCGGTTCAATTGGCTGTCATTCATTGTCGCCAATTGCTTCTCGCCAATAACTGCAATGAATTATGCCGAAGGCAAATTACGCACCCGCAACTACCGCCCGATCGCATTCAACACCAGGGTAATGGGCCGATCCTCCTCACTCTTGCCGGCAAAGCGGATGGGGCCCGGTTTTCTGAAGTGATCTTCACCGGGGGCGGCGGCCAGCCACTCCTCACGGCATGCCCTGGCCACTCTGAATGCATTGGAATCGATATCGACGATGCTTTTTTCTATCACCAGCTCCAGCTTTCCCTTGCGCTCTTCAAGATGCATCAGGGGGGCTATGGGAATGCCGATGGGCTCCCACGCGGAAAATTCCTTTTCCAGATTCCTGATTGCCGCCATCTGGCCGGTGGCCCCATCGGCTATCAGGTTGAACACGGTCAATCCCAGATTATAGGTGTATATGCAGTCGAAGCGCGTGGGGTCGCTCCCCCGCCCGTCGTAGCCGTAAAAGTGAGTCTGGGTTTTGAATTCCGGAACGGACTTCTTGTAAATCTTGCGGACAGCATCGGGAATGGATTCGTTCTTATCCAGTAAATTGGCCGCTTCCAGCTCCTGCGTCAGGGTCTTGACGGATATGATCGATTCTTTGACCAGAAGATAAGGGGCGTCGCCATAATTTGCAAACAGGACCGGCCCGAACAGATCAGGCTCGAGCCCCCCCCTGCGCAGGGTCTTTCGATAGTATTTCTCCTCGATGCCGTTTTTATAGCGCCCCTGCTCTTTTAAGATATCCAGGTAATCCCTGACCATCCCCATGATTACCTTGTCGGTCTCCACCTGTGAAAACTGGAAATTGCCGTGACTGTCCCTTTCCGTCAGCAGTCCCTCCTGAAAGAACAAAGGGAGGTCATTGAAAAGATCTTCGTCCCGGCGGTTCCAGACCATAATCTTGTCTTCCTCTTCCGACTGCCTGGCCATCCGTCTTAAAAATTCGAGTTTGTCCTCCAGAAAAGGGTGGGTTTTGTGAAAATCCCGGTCATGGGTCGCATTGAAATCGGCGATAATGGTGTTCAACTTGAGGATGAACACCTGAATTTCGTTGACGAATTCCAGAATGCCTTCCGGAATGACGATCACACCGTATTTTTTGCCTGCCGCGGCGCGTTTTACGATGCCGTTGCATATCACCCGCGAAAGGTGCCTGAGGGTAATACCATAAGCGCTGTAGTCGGTCGCATTCCCTGAAACCGCCCGTTCCAGCCGGCGCCGGTCCGTGTAGTCGGCCAGGTCCTCGCCGATGAGCGTCATGCTGGCATGGGTCTGCAGGGCGACTTCGAGAGCCAGGTGGCTGGCAACGCGGCCCATGACCTTGCAGATGTGCCAGTACTTCACGTCGGAACTGCAATCCGTGCACAGGTTGCCGATGGCATTGGAAAAGGCCCTCGCGGCCGTGTGGAATCCAAAGCTCATGGCGCACAGCACCTTTCCGTTGCTGTCCCTGACCTGGATATCGCCGTCAATGGTTTTGGGAACGCCGATCACCTGTATGCCGTCCGCCGCCATCGCCTGGGCCAGGAAAGCCGCGTTGGTATTGGAATCGTCCCCGCCCACGACGACCAGAGCGTCCAGGCTCAGCTTCCGGCAGGTCTCGCGGGACAGGGCCATTTTTTCGCTGGTATCGATCTTGGTCCGACCCGTCTTTATCATGGTGAAACCGCCCAGGTTCCGGTAGGCATCGACCATTTCCCCGGTGATTTCGACCACCTCGCTCTCGATGATGCCGTCCGGTCCCAGCAAGAAACCCATGACGGCATTTTCCGGGTTGGCCCGCTTGGCGGCGTCATAAATGCCGGCAATGACATTGTGGCCGCCGGGCGCCGGCCCTCCCGAAAAAACGATCCCGATCCTGCGCCGACGGCGATATTTTTTTTCGTCTTCACCGCCCGGCTTGTCCTTTCCCACGATGCGTTGCACCTGGTTGCCGATAATATCCGGCAGCTGTTTCCGTGCCTCGCGATCGATCTCGAAACAATAGGCGTCATCCGCCTCGAGTCCGGTCACCGTCGAGGTGAATACCTCACACATGGGCGGTCTGTAGGCGGTTCTTTCGACAAATTCGGCGTTTACCTTGTCGACTGCCCGGACGACTTCGGGGTGGGCCATTAATTTTTCCGTGGACAACGCTTCGGGAATGGTCATACTCGAACCTCCGTTTCATAAAAAATTGTGTTCGGTGACTATAAAATATCGGGCAACCATTTACAATATCTCATATAACCTTCGGCAAAACAACGAGTCCCCGGGTTCAATTCAGGGCGCCGATATTCGAAATGCCGGAGGTTATCGATCGGTTGTACCGAAGCAGATTCACGTCAACCGCTATAAAAGGTTTACAATACCGATATTATAGTATAATGGTTAATTTTGTTTTGGCACGAGACATCAGTTCCTTTAACTGTGCTTAAGTTGAAATCAGGTTCTGGTCATTCCAAAATCCCAAAAACGTAAGGAGGCGAAACATGAAGAGAGGATTATTGACGGGGCTTTTTGCCATTGCCGTGCTGGGGCTCATTTTTTCAACAGCGGTATTCGGTGCGGACATCGAGCTGGCAAAAAAATCGACGGTCGAAAAGGTCCTGAAAAGGGGTGAACTGCGCGTTGGATTCGAATCCGGCTACGTTCCGTTTGAAATGACCGCCAAAACCGGCAAGTTCATCGGTTTCGATATGGACTTCGGCCGCCAGTTGGCCAAGGCCATGGGCGTCAAGTTCGTACCGGTCAACATTGCCTGGGACGGTATCATTGCCGGACTCGTGACGGACAAGTTCGACATCATCATGGGCGGCATGACGATCACCCAGGAAAGAAACCTCAAAATCAACTTTGCCAACCCCTACATCGTCGTCGGGCAGACCATCCTGTTGAATAAAAAACACGAAGGTAAAGTCCTTTCCTACAAAGACCTGAACGACCCGAAATACATCCTGACTTCCAGGTTGGGAACCACCGGTGAGCAAGCCATTAAAAAATACATCCCCAAAGCAACCTACAAGGCTTTTGAAAGCGAAAGCGAAGCCGCCCTGGAAGTCATCAACGGCAAGGCCGATGCCATGGTCTACGATCTGCCCTTCTGCGGCTACATGTACGGCAGCCAGGGCAAAGGCAAGACGGTTTTCCTGAACAAGCCCTTCACCTACGAACCGCTGGCCTGGGCCATCAACAAAGGCGACCCCGACTTCCTCAATTTCCTGAACAATTTCCTCAGGCAGAGCAAGGGGGATGGGTTCTATGAAAAAGTCTACAACAAATGGATCATCGGTTCGGACTGGAAAAAAGAGCTCGAGTAATAACTGCCAGCAATTTTCCCTCACAGTTGCACAAACGACATGGGCAACCTGTCTATTTGCAACGTCGAGGTATTGGGCGTTAATTTTGCTGACGCCCTGAATAAGGCCGGCTGATCCCGTATGAACGAGATCGGCCGGCCTTGTGGCATTTGGGGAATGTAGCCCGCGGCCGGTCGAACGACCCGAGATGGACCGCCGCCCATTTTTAGCCCTTAGCCCTGAAATTCAAAACGTGGCACCATGACTAAAAATTCCCAAAAACAAAAAATACAAAAGCCCCCGGGCTACAACAAGTGGGTGGGTGTCTTCGTTGTTTTTGTCCTCGTGTTTGTCGGCCTTTTCTATTATGCGACCCAGAAAATCGAATACGTCTGGCGCTGGAACCGCATGCCGATCTACTTCGCCTACGAGGATACCATCGAAATCACTTCGGGACTGGATGGAGAAGTGGTCAACCTGCGAGTCGAGGGTGACGACACCATCGTAACCGTCCAGGAATTCGATGAAAAAGCCGCCTACCGCGTCCCCACTCAGGGTTTGAAGGTCGGAAGGGGCGATATGGTCTCCATCGGGGACGTGCTGGGCTCCTACACCAAGTGGAAACCCGGGCTCCTGATGATCGGCCTCTGGATTACCCTTAAGCTCAGTGTCATGGCCACGATTTTCGGCATTATCATCGGTGTCGCCGGGGGCCTGGCCAGGATCTCCTCCAATCCGGCCTTCAAATGGATCAGCATCGTCTATGTCGAAATCATCCGGGGCACCCCCCTGATGGTGCAGATCCTGATCTGGTACTTCGTTCTGGGAACCGTTATCAACGACCTTTTGGCCGCCTACGGTTTGGGCAGGCTTTCCGCTTTCTGGTACGGCGTGGCCTCTCTGGCCTGTTTTGCCGGCGCCTATGTCACCGAAATCGTGAGGGCCGGCATCCAGTCCATCCATCGGGGCCAGACGGAAGCCGCACGCTCCGTGGGCATGACCTACGCCCAGAGCATGTATCACATTATTTTGCCCCAGGCCATGCGCAGGATACTGCCCCCCCTTGCCGGTCAGTTCATCAGCCTGATCAAGGATTCTTCGCTGTTGGGAATCATCGCCATCCGGGAACTCACCAAAGCTGGAAGGGAAGCGGTCAGTGCCAGCCTGCAGCCCTTTGAAATCTATCTGGTGGTGGCGGTACTCTATCTTGTTTTGACATTCACCCTTTCCATGTTCGTGCAACATCTCGAGAGGAGGACGGCCACAAAGTGATTGACATCCAGCATGTTCACAAAACGTTTCACATCCCCCACGACGTCAAGGCCCTGGTGGATGTTTCGGCCAACGTAGCCGCCGGTGAGGTGGTCGTGGTCTGCGGCCCCTCCGGTTCCGGAAAAAGCACTTTCTTAAGATGCCTCAACCGCCTGGAAAAAGCCGATTCCGGTCACATCATCATCGACGGCATCGATGTCCTCGACCACAAGACCAACATCAACAAGGTCCGCGCCGAAGTCGGCATGGTGTTTCAGTCCTTTAACCTTTTCCCGCATAAAACCGTCTTTGAAAACGTCAGCCTTGCCCAGACGGTCGTCCGCAAACGCTCCAAGGACAAGGCCAAGGAAAAGGCCATGTTTCTGCTCAACAAGGTCGGCATTGCCGACAAATCCAAAGCCTACCCGGACAACCTGTCCGGAGGGCAGCAGCAGCGGGTGGCGATTGCACGCGCCCTGGCCATGGATCCCAAGGTGATGCTTTTCGACGAACCCACTTCGGCCCTCGACCCCGAAATGATCGGGGAGGTGCTCGACGTCATGAAAACCCTGGCAAAGGAAGGCATGACCATGGTGGTGGTGACCCACGAAATGGGATTTGCCCGGGAGGTGGCGGACCGGGTCATCTTTATGGACGCCGGCGCCATCGTGGAAGTCGGCACTCCGGAACACTTTTTTACCAATCCGGGGCACGAAAGGACCAAGCTTTTTCTCAGTCAGATTTTGTAAAGATCCATTTTACGTTTTAGCTCCTTACGAGTTTAAATGACAGCAAAACACGCACATCTTCATGGTCTTTTTCGTGTTTTCGTGATAAATGATCTTTATCTTTTCCGGTTTATCCGGGTTGGGTGCTGGGCATTAAGCGGCGAAAAGCCGGATGCAAGGCGCATCTTAAAACCTAACACCTGAAACGTAAAACGAAATATCCACATCTTGTGCCTTTTATACGGCAAACCCACTCCCCCTTGTGTTTTTTCTTTACAAGCCGCCCTATATCTGCTAAATTACCCGGGATAATGTCAGGCGCAAAAAGATCTGTGACCGGGAACCGCTCGCCTGCGGCACGACAACCCCCATTTTTGCCTGTTTTGTGCCTCGGGCGCAGCGGGAATCTTAAAAAAGCGCCGGCTACAAATGCATAAAGAAAAAAGCAAGAGGAGATCTCCATTCCATGAAGCTTAAAAAGCTGGAAATATCAGGTTTTAAATCCTTCCCGGAAAAGGCCGCCATCGAGTTCCCGACCGGTATATCTGCCGTGGTGGGCCCCAACGGCTGCGGTAAAAGCAATATCGTCGACGCCCTGCGCTGGGTGATGGGTGAGCAGAGCGTCAAGCAGCTCCGGGGCAAAGCCATGGAAGACGTCATTTTTGCAGGCACACGGGGAAAGGCCCCGTTGAACATGGCGGAGGTGTCCTTGACGCTCCTCAACGACAACGGTTCGGCACCCGAAGAGCTGAAGGATTTTGCGGAAATCAATGTCACCCGGAGGCTCTACCGCTCAGGGGAAAGCGCCTATTTCATAAACCGGCGTCCATGCCGTCTGAAAGACATCCACAATGTGTTTATGGGAAGCGGTATGGGCGCCAAGACCTATGCCGTCATTCAGCAGGGAAACATCGGGGCCATCACCGATGCCGGCCCCGAGGATCGCCGCCTGTTCATAGAAGAAGCCGCCGGTGTAACGCGCTATAAAAATCGAAAAAAGGAAGCCTTGCGCAAGGTGGCCTCGACCAACCAGAATCTTTTGCGGGTCAACGATATCATCGTTGAAATCGAGCGCCAGATGGCCGGTCTCAAACGACAGGCACGCAAGGCGGAGCGTTTCAAGAAATATAAAACAGGCGCCAGGGAGTTGGACATCCGGCTGGGGTTGCACTATTTCGATGATTATGCGGCCAAGATCAGGGAAACCGCCGCTCTTTTGGAATCGCAAAGGGACAAAGACATTCAGCACACCTCGCAACTGAAAAAAATCGACGCGGCCGTCGAAGAGATCAAGATGCGACGCTGGCAGAAAAACCAGGAGATATCAAACCAAAAGTCAAGACAGTTCGACATCCAACGCAGACTGGACCGCACGGAATCAGACCTGGCCCACCTGAAGGAGGAAATCGAGAGACTGGGCACCGAGGTCATTGAGCTGGAGTCCGCCAAAACCGACCTGAAAGAGAAGAATCAGAGCATCCTGACCGAAATCGATCAGGTAAAATATGAAGCCGGTGCCGTCAAAACCGAAAAAGAGGACGTTCACCGCCGGTTGGAAAGCGAACGGGAGGTGGTTCAAAAAAACAAAGAGCGTCTGGAAGAGTTGAACCGCCTGCTCGACAGCCATAAATCGACCCTGATGGACCTTGTCGCCCAGGAGGCGCGCTTCAAGAATATTTACCAGAACGCCACCAACAACAAAGAGAGTCTGCGGCGCAGGCAGAAGCGCACCGACCAGGAAACGGCCACCGCCGAAAAAAAGGTTTCCGCCCAACAGGCGGAGGTCGATCTGATCGGAGAGGATCTCGAGCAGCTGAGGGGCGAAATCACATCCGTCAAGGAGGAAATCCAGGCGGTTGAGAAAAAGCTCGCCGAAAGAAGCCAGGCATTTGCCGGTCAGGTGAAGCTGGCGCAGGGCATTGAACTGGAGCAGAACAGGGTAAACTCACAGTATGCCGCCCTAAAAAAAATGGAAGAAAGCTATGCCTGGTACAAGGACGGCGTCAAGGCTGTCATGCAGGCGGCCCGAACCTCTGCAGATGGCAAGAGGCCTGAAAATGCGGAATGGAACCAAAAGCTCGCCGGCAATGTTCTGGGGCTGATGGCGGACATCCTCGTGCCGGAACCCACTTATGAAGCCGCCGTGGAAGCGGTTCTAGGCGAACAGCTTCAGTATATCATCGTCAAACAGCAGACCACGGGAGCGGATGCCATCGACTACCTGCAAACCACAGGGAAAGGACGCAGCGGATTCATCCCGCTGCCGGACGTCAAACGCCTGGCCTCCGAAAACATGCAGGGACCGGAACCCGGCAAACTGCTTTTGAATCGCGTATCGGTGAAAAAAGGATTCGAAAACGTCGCCCAGGCACTGCTCGGTCATGTGGCCGTTACCACGGATATGGCCGAGGCCCTCGAACTTTTTAACCGCAACGGGCGCCTGCAGACCATCGTCACCAAAAACGGCGACGTCATTTCCCACCAGGGTATTATCATCGGCGGCACCAGGGAAAAACTGTCCGGCATCCTTTCAAAGAAACAGGAGATCAAACGGCTTTACCAACGTGAAAGGGAACTGGCCCAAAAGCTTCTGGCAGCCCGGGAGCGGCAATCCGAGCTGGAGGAAGCGGTAAAGGAATCCGAGGACAAACTGCAGCAGCGCCTGGAAAGAAAGTATGACCTGTCCGAGGAAGAGGTCGAAAAGGAAAAGAGCCTGTACAAGGCCACGGAAAGCCTCAAGCATACCCGGCGTCATCTGGACGTTCTCAGGCTCGAACAGGAACAACTGCTGGGCGAGGAAAGCGATATCGATGCAGAAATGTCGCAATACAACCAGGCAATTGCCGATATCGAAAAACGCGTCACGGAAGCCCAGGCCGCGGTAGCGGAAACAAAAGTGCAAATAGAGACGGACTCCCGCGAAGCGGAATCCTTCAACCAGGCCCTGGTTGAATTGAAGCTGAAACTGACGTCTCTGGATGCCCGGCTGGACAACAGCAACCACACCCTCAAACGCCTCGAAGAATTCAGGCAGGACGGTCTGGTCAGGATCCAACAGATTGACGGGGAAATTGCCGCCAAAACCCGTCGTTTGTCGGACTCGAAAGAAAAGATCGTGCGTCATGAACAAAGCGTTACCGAACTGTACGAAGAACTCAATCAGCTAAGCCGCACACTTGAACTCAACGAGTCGAATTACCTCGAAATCGAAACGGAGCTGAAGAAAAACGATGACCTTATCTCCGGCATCCAGAACGAAAGGGAGGAAACGCTCCAAAAAATTCGACTGCTCGAGATCGAACATTCCCAGCAGAAAATGCAGCAGGAAAACATCGGCAGCCGCCTGAAGGAGCGCTACCATTCCGACGTCGGGCAGCTGCGGTTTCAGTTTCCCCCATCAGCGGACGAGGAGCCGCTCGACATAGAAGCCATGGAAGGTGAGTTGGAAAAACTCCGCAAAAGAATGGCCAGAATCGGCGACGTCAACCTGGGGGCTATCGATGAGTATGACCAGCTAAAAAATCGCTACGACTTTCTGGTTGAACAGAGGGACGACTTGATGAAGGCCATCAATGACCTGCATCGGGTGATTAAAAAAATCAACAGGATCACCCAGGAACGCTTTACCCAAACCTTCGATGCCGTCAATGAAAAGCTGAAAGAAGTGTTTCCCCGCCTGTTCGAGGGGGGGGCGGCCAAACTGACCCTGACCGAGCCGAACAATCCGCTGGAAACCGGGGTGGAATACATGATTCAACCCCCCGGAAAAAAGCTGACCCGCATGAGTCTTCTGTCGGGAGGGGAAAAGGCCATGTCGGCCATTGCTTTCATTTTTTCCATTTTCCTGATCAAACCCACATCCTTCTGCCTGATGGACGAAATCGATGCGCCCCTCGATGAAGCCAATGTTTTTCGCTTCAACGATCTGCTGAAGGTCATCGGGGAGAAATCCCAGATAATCATGATCACCCACAACAAGCGCAGCATGGAATTTGCCGACACCCTGTTCGGAATCACCATGGGGGAAAAGGGCGTTTCGAAAGTCGTTTCGGTGAATCTCGCCAAACAGCAAGCCGCATAATTTTTTCAAGGCCGTAATCGTAAACAAACCGCAGGATAGCTGTGTTTTAAATTCTTTTCCTGATTTTCTATACGTAAAACTTGAAAAATTATTAAAAAATAAAGGAAACTATACCGTTTTTTATAAATTTTCAGATTCAAATAAATGTGTTATAAAAAATCACGATAGTGTTTGCCAGAATACCGTTCCGTATGCCATGAGCGGGTGGCGGGATTGTTTTTCAAAGCGTCATATCAAACCAAGGCATACCCTGTGCCCGCCGGATTGTTGATGAAAAAATACAGATTTTTAATAAAATCAGCTAGCGGAGACATCACCAATCCGGCAGGGCACTCCGACAGCCGTGCAGATTATCGATGATATGGTGCTTTGAAAAACAATCCCGCCACCTGCCAATCCAATGTTGAAACGAAACATGTATATGGCAAATGCTCAAAATCATGGCATATGAAAATGGTGTGGAGAAAAAATGGCATTGAAATGGTTCAAAAAGAAGACGCGTGACGATAAAGGGCTGACAACCGCGGGGGACGCGTCAGACGAAACAGAAATATCTGATGAAACGCTAACCGAAGAAGCTGAGGCCGACCACCGGGAAACACCGGCTGCGGAAGCCGTGAACGACACGACCCGGCCCGCAGCGGCGGATCCCTCCGGGGAACGTTCTGGAGAAAAGGCCGCACCCCCGGAAGATGAAACGGAAATAAAACCGGATCAAAATGCGGGCGATGAACCGGAGAAAAAGAAAAGCTTCTTCAAACGCCTCAAGAAAGGCCTGTCCAAAACCCGCGACATTTTAACCACCGACATCGACGACCTTTTCACCGGGAAAAGAAAGCTGGACGAGGATCTCCTAGAGGAGCTCGAAGAGCTGCTGATCACCTCGGATATCGGTGTGGCCACCGCCATGGAGCTCATCGAAAGCATTTCCAGAAAATCAGGCAGCATCAAGGATGCCGCCCAGCTCAAAAGCTTTCTGAAGAAAGAAATTCTGAAAACCATGGGCACCATCGAAACGTCTCCGGAAACCACGGACGCAAAACCCCACGTGGTCATGGTCGTGGGGGTCAACGGGGTCGGCAAAACCACCACCATAGGGAAACTGGCCGCCAATCAGCGCGCCAAAGGAAAAAAGGTGTTGATCGCCGCCGCCGACACGTTCAGGGCCGCCGCCACCGAGCAGCTCTCCATATGGGCCGAACGGGCGGGTGCCGACATCGTCAAACACAGGGACAATGCCGATCCCGCCGCCGTGGCTTACGACAGCCTCGAAGCCGCCCAGGCCAGAGACACCGACGTCGTACTGATCGACACCGCCGGAAGGCTGCACACCAAGGTGAATCTGATGGAAGAAATCAAGAAGATCAAACGCACCGTCTCAAAAAAAATTCCCGGCGCTCCTCATGAAATTCTGCTGGTTTTAGATGCCACCACGGGCCAGAACGCGATCTCCCAGGCAAACCTGTTCAACGAAGCCCTCGACATCACGGGTCTCGCCTTGACAAAATTGGACGGGACCGCCAAGGGCGGCATCGTCGTGGGCATCTGCAGCACCCTCAACATCCCGCTGAAGTATATCGGCGTCGGTGAAGGGATCGATGACCTGCAACCCTTCGACCGGGAAACATTTGTGGAAGCGCTGTTTCAATAGGTGACATCGAATCCCGGGAACTCGCCGATGTAGTCCTGCCAGGTGATACGCACGTCGTCCACCCTGGATAGGCGCGGCCCCTGCCGGCACCAGCCCAGAGCGGCATCGACATCGGCCTGCTCTCCTTCGAAAACGGCCTCCACCGACCCGTCGCGTTTGTTTCTGACCCAGCCCGATACGTCGAGGCGCTCCAGGGCCCGGCAGGTTTCCATGCGAAAACAAACCCCCTGGACCCTGCCGGTGATAATGGCATGCGCACGAACTTTATTTCCCATATCGGCCTCCTTGTAGAAAAAGGGAATATCACGGCTTGATAAGCGCCAGATACGCTTCCTCGGACAAAATCGTCACTCCCAGGGATTCGGCTTTTTTGATTTTGGCTGCGCCTACTTTCTCGCCGCACACCAGCAGGTCCGTTTTTCCGCTCACACTCGTTTGCACCCGGGCCCTCAGGTTCCTGGCCCGTGCCTGCATCTCTTCCCTGCTGCCCTGTTTCATTTTTCCGGTGAACACAATGCCCTTGCCTGCAATCGCACTGTCGGCTGCCGCCTGATCCTGAAGCGGATCGGGCGCAACGAGATTGAAGCCGAGCGACAGCATGTGCTCGATCGTGTTTTTCAGCCTTTCAATCCCCTGATGTACCGACAGGCTGGTGACCCCGCCAAACCCGTTGATGGATTCTATCTCCTCTTGTTCGGCCTGCAGGAGGTCTTTAAGCGATATGTGTGACAACAGCTTGCGACTGTCGCCTTTTCCCAGGTTGGCAATGCCAAAGGCTGCCAGGAAGCGCCATGCTTCCACCGGTTTTCTCCGGCTGATATTCAGTGACTCGGCCAGGTTTTTGGACTGCACAGGGCCGAAGCCCATTGCCACGAAATCCGCTTCCGTAAGGGCATAGATTTTTTCCAGGGAATCGAATCCGGCGGCCACTATTTTCTGAATGGTTTTAATACCGAACCAGTCGGCATTGCCCAGGGTTTTGAACCAGTGGCTGATGGACTGCTCGACTTGAGCCCGGCACCGGGGGTTGGTGCAGCGCAGGAAATCATTCTGCCACGTCAGCGGGGTTGCACAAACAGGGCAGTTTTCCGGCAGGCTGACCGCATCGGCGGGTTTTATGACCTTTTCCAGCTTTGGGATCACTTCACCGCTGCGGATAATTTCGACGACCGCCCCCCTGCCGAGCCCCTCTCTCACCACCATGCCCGCATGGTGGGCGGTCACCCTTCTGATTGTGGCACCGGAAAGCAGAACGGGTTTAACCTCCATGACCGGGGTGACGTTGCCGGTGCGCCCAACCTGCCAGGTGAGGCCCTCCACATCGGTCTCCGCCGTGGCTCCCTTGGATTTAATGGCGATCTGCCAACGGTGGTGGTGGGCGGTAGCCCCCATGCTGGTTTTCAATTCCTCGTCGACGGCTTCCGCCACGACCCCGTCCATGGGGTAGTCGGTTTTCGATGCGAGATCTTCGACAATGGCCTCCAGGCCATCGAGCAGTTCCTCTCCGCTGCCTTCCCAGCGGGGCAGTTCGTCGTACGGAACGAAATGGACAACGCCGTCGTCCAGTGCCTGCCGGGCTATCTCGTTGACCGTGTCGGACGACACGATGCCCACCACCATGTTGCGCGGGTGCTCGAAAACGCCGGACAGTCTTTCCGTAAAATAGGACTGCCGGACCACGATCTCCCCGAGCCCGTTTCCCCTGCCTCCCAACGGAACCACGCCCTTGTCGAAGGCGCTGCTTATTTCGTAACCGGTCTCCCCGTTGCCCCGGGAGACGAAAGCCCTGCCGTCGTCCCTCCCGGCCAGGCCGTCCAGCTTGGGAGTCACTCGGAAGGTGATCTCTTCGAGTCCGATCTGCACGGCGGCTTTTTGCACCCGGTTGACAAAACGCTCGACATCATCGCGGCTGTAGGCCTTTTCCGTAGAAAGCATGGGGACGGGGTGCCGGATCTCTATTTTCCCGTCAAACCTCTCCGGTTCGACCTTTGTCAGAAAGGGATGCCGAGGGGCGAGCTCCCGCAGGCGCTCCACCAGTTCGTCATATTCCCGGTCGCTGACGAGCGGGTTTCCGCTTCGGTAGGCGGCGTTGCAGGCTTCGAGCCTCTCGGCCAGTTTTTCGATGCTTCGATCTTGCATGTCATATGATACCGGTTGCCAAAGGCTATAGCAGCTTGCAAAGTTTCCCGACAACACCGGCGGCGCTCATACGCCCCCGCTTGAATGCCTCACTCTTGAATCCCGGCTTCCACTGCATGGCGAACAGTTCATCCGACACAACCAGCAGCCCCCCGGCATCGATTCCCAGAGATGCGGCCACGCTGAAAATGCAGGACATCTCCATTTCCACCGCCAGCGCCTTTTTCCGTTGATAGCAGGCCACCTTTGCCGGTGTCTCCCTGAAGGCACCGTCCGTTGTCCAGACCACGCCCTCGTGGAATGGCAACGCTTCATCGTGAAGTACACCGCACAAGGCGTTGCGGAGTGCTTCGGACGGTCGGGAAATTTCTCCCGCACCCACCCCATAGTGGGGCGAGGTACCCTCGTCCACGATCCCCCCGGTCGGAACGACGATATCGCCGATGCGCACGCCGGCATTGAGGGACCCGCACCAACCCTGAAAGATCACCTTTTCAGCCCCCCGGCTCGCCAGCACCTCCATCAGCATAGCAGCGTGCGGTGACCCCAGAAAGGGGCCCGCCAGAGAATAACCGGCCGCCGGTCCATCCCCGGCAAACAGATTTCCGGTAAACAGTGGTGCGGGTTTCGTATTCTCCATTCCCAGGGATGCCGCCAGGGGCTGGAGATCCGGTTTGGGGGCCGCCATGACGGCCACCGGCCCCAGTTGCGGTGAGTTTTTGCCTCTGACAGGCTTTACGATGGGCTCGTCGTTGTCCATGAGAAGCTTCCGGGCAAACCGGAAAAGAGAAAGATCATTTATCACGAAAACACGAAAGTTCAAAAACACGAAAAAGATCATGAAAATTTTCGTGCTTTCCCGCTTTCGTGCTTTCGTGATTGGTTTTATTTTTTTCCACTGAAACCCGACCACCGGCAGCTTACGTCTATGTTTGGATCATTTGAATTTTGGCCATTTGATATTGTTTAGGATTTCGGATTTGGTGCTTGGAATTTTATTACCCTTGTTGCCGGCACAGCCAAATATCTCTGACCTGGCCCACAGGACCAGGATTTCAATACGTGATTAAAGCCCCCGCTGCAGCTGATCACTCGGGCGATGCATACTCCGACAGGGTGTCCTTGATTTCATCGATGGTATCGTACAGCCACATCACGTCTTCCATGCTCAGACGACCGGCTCTCACCGGTGCCCTTTCCGAACCATCCTTTTTGAGCAGTATTCGCGGGCCGATTTGCACTTTGGGCTGTCCCTCGTTGTACTGGTTGATCGTCACCACCAGGCCGGTCTCTTCACACTTCCAACGTTTGAGGACTTTATCTTTTTCGGGGTCGAATGGCATATTGTCTCCTGTAACATCAAATCGTTATCCTACCTGAATTGAGCGTTTCAATATCGGCCATGGAAAATCAGGCCAGCTTCGAAAAGTCGGCGAACTGGCCGAAGAGGGCGGCAATGCCCCCCAATAGAGCGAGGCGGTTGTTGCGGACCTTAAGGTCCTCGGCCATGACCAGCACACCGTCGAAAAAAGCATCCACGGCATCCTTCAGCGAAGCGATTTTCAACAGCGCTTCCTCGAAGTCGCCGGAGGCAAAAAGCGCCGACACCTGGTTCTCCACATCACGGAAGGCCGTCAGCAAATCCTTTTCAGACGCATGGGAAAACAGATCTTCGTCGACCCGGGTCTGAACCCCGCCCTCGGTTTTCCTGATGATGTTGACCACGCGTTTGAACGCCGCCGCCAACGGTTCGAAATCCGGGGCCCCCTTCAGGTCTTCCAGGGCCTTGACCCTTCGCCACACCTGCGGCACGTTTTCCGCCCCCGCACTGGTGACGGCGGCAACGACATCTTTGGAAAAGCCATTTTCAACCAGGATGTGCGCCATGCGGTTTTGGATGAAGGTGTGTACTTTTTCCACGATTTCCGTAAAGTCGAAATCCGCTTTGGATTTAAAAAGTTCGAGGCTTTTGGCGATGAGATCCTGCAGGGAAAAACCAAACGCTTTGTCCTGCATGATGTTGACGATGCCGATTCCCTGCCTGCGGAGGGCGTAGGGGTCGGAAGCGCCGGTAGGAATCAGGCCCACGGAGAAACATCCGCAGATGGAATCTATTTTGTCCGCAATGGCCAGGATGGCGCCGGTATCCGTTACCGGGAGTTTCCCGCCCGAAAACGTCGGTCGGTAGTGCTCCTCTATGGCGCTGGCCACATCTTGGGGCTCGCCGGCCACACCGGCGTAAACCCGGCCCATTACCCCCTGAAGTTTCGGGAATTCCACCACCACCTGGCTTACCAGGTCGGCTTTGCACAGTTCCGCCGCTCTGGTCACCCGCGACCTGAAGCCGGCATCCTTTCCCGCTTGGTCGGCCAGATAGGCGGCCAGCATTTTAACCCGGCCGACCTTCTCCTGCATGCTGCCGAGCTTTGCCTGAAACAGGACCCCTTTCAGTTTTTCTATCCAGGGACCGAACGAGGCCTTGACGTCGCTGTTGTAGAAAAACTTGGCGTCCGAGAGGCGCGCCCTCAGAACCCGCTGGTGCCCGGTGGCCACCAGGCCAAGATCCCTGGTGCGGGTATTGTTGACGGCAATGAAATAGGGCATAAGCTTTCCCCCGCCGTCGACAACCGCAAAATACTTCTGGTGCTCCCGCATGGCCGTAATCAGAATTTCCCTTGGGATCGCCAGAAAATCGTCGTCAAATTTGCCTGCGGTCGCAACGGGAAATTCCACCAGATTGGTGACGATATCGACCAGTTCTTCATCGGGCAGTATGTTGCCGCCCACGGCCGACGCGGCGCGTTCAATTTCCTGCAGGACCATCTGCCTGCGTTCGCCGATATCCGCGATGACTTCGACGCCGCGCAGGGCGTCCAGGTACCCGTCCGGATGTTCTATCTTGACTTTTCCCGGGTGCATGAAGCTGTGCCCGTAGGAGTGCCGGCCGCTTTTGATGTTGTCCAATTTAAAGGGAACGATCTGCTTGCCCAGCAGGGCGACCACGGAATGCACGGGCCGCGCAAACTGAATATCCAGTGTCGCCCATTTCATCGTCTTGGGAAATGGCGTCGCCAGGATGACCTCGGGCAGCATCCGCTGCAACAGGGTCTTGGTGGCCAGCCCCCTTTCCGTCACCCGAGCGCTGAGGTAACGCCCTTTTTCCGTTTCTTTCAGTTTAAGTGACGTAACGGGCACGCCTACCTTTTCTGCAAATTTCACGGCGGGAACGGTCGGATTGCCATCCGCGTCAAAAGCCACCTTCTCGGGAGGTCCCTGCACGTCTTTTGAAATGGTAGGCTGCTTTGCCGCAACCTGTTCAACCATAACGGCCAGACGCCTCGGCGTCCCGAATGTATGCGCTCCCCCGTGTTCGATGCGGGCGGCGCTCAGTTTTTTAAGCAGATTTGCAGTGATGGCCTCCAGAGCGGGTGCGATATATCCCGCGGGTATCTCCTCCGCACCGATCTCAACCAGTAAATTGTCCATGCTCACCTCTACCATTATTACAAACGGAAAACGTATGTCGTTATTTTAGGATTCGATAAAATACGCAACGGCCGGTTCACGCCCCTTTCTTCAGCAGAGGATAGCCCATGGCCTCCCTCTGTTTAAGGTAACCTTCCGCCGCCGCACGCGCCAAATTCCTTATGCGGGCTATGTAGCCGGTCCTCTCTGTGACGCTGATAGCCCCCCGGGCATCCAGCAGGTTGAAGGTGTGGGAACACTTCAGGCAGTATTCGTACAGGGGCAGAACCAGCCCCTCCGCCTTCATCCGCTGACCTTCGTGTTCATACTTGTTAAACAGGTCGAAGAGCATGTCCACATCGGCTTTTTCAAAATTGTAGGTGGACTGCTCCACTTCCTGCTGGTGATGCACGTCCCCGTAGGTCACGGTGTCGTTCCACATGAGGTCGTACACATTGTCCACGCCCTGCAGATACATGGCGATTCTTTCGAGACCGTAGGTCAGTTCTACCGGAATGGGCGACAGTTCGACACTGCCGGCCTGCTGGAAATAGGTGAACTGCGTAATCTCCATACCGTCCAGCCAAACCTCCCATCCGAGGCCGGAAGCCCCCAGTGTCGGCGATTCCCAGTCATCTTCCACAAAACGGATGTCGTGCTCCAGAGGGTCGACACCCAGCACTTTCATGCTTTGCAAATACTGCCGCTGAACATCATAGGGCGACGGCTTCAGCAGCACCTGGTACTGATAATAGTGCTGGAGCCGGTTGGGATTTTCTCCGTAACGACCGTCGGTGGGGCGCCTGGAAGGCTGCACATAAGCAACGTTCCACGGTTCCGGTCCCAGCGCTTTCAGGGTCGTGTTGTGGTGAAAGGTCCCGGCACCCACCTCCAGGTCATAGGGCTGCGTGATGAGGCACCCCTTCCTGGCCCAGAATTGATTCAGCTTTAAGATTATATCCTGAAAATTCATATACGTTCCTCGCTTTGCCATGTGGTTCAAGCACCTCTGAGACCGGCCCTCGACGATGAGGTGACCTTCATCCCGGTGCGGTCAACGGCGGCGTCCAGCAACCGGGCATCCGCTCTGGTTGAAAGAGCTTTTTCCCATATCTGCCTCAGCCTGTCAATATCTTCAACATCACCCAGAGCCCACACGCACCCTCCCCCGCCGGCACCCGTAAAGCGGGAGCCGCACCCGGCATTTACAGCCCCCTCCACCAGTTGTCGGCCGACGCCATCCAAGACCTCCGGCGTCATCGCCGTACGAAGCGCGACCTCCCTGTTCATGCACGCGGCGGCCTCTTTATAATCTCCGGTTGACAGCGCTTCGACGAACCCATGGGTGCACTCGGCCACCTGAACCCACTTGTTGCGATCCGTTCCCGCTATGAACTGCCTGACCCACTCACCGTTGATATCCGCCGATGTGTGGGGGACGCCGCAGTAGGCCACCAGGATATGGTCTTTGAGTTTTTCGGCTTTGCCGGGCGGCTTGACGGAAACCCGCCTGAAATCGGGAGCACCGATGTTTTCAGGCCAGTACCAGGCGTTCACCCCCCCATAAGCAGCTGCAAGATGGTCCTGGAGGCCGCAGGGCACACCGGCGACGCTCGACTCGAGGGCGTGTGCCAGCAGGGCCGCCCTTCTTCTGGTAATCGATCCGCCCCTGCCTGCCCGCCGCAACGCCGCTCCGAAGGCCGCCACCAGAGCGACCGCCGCCGCCGAAGATCCCCCCAGGGCGCTCCTGGGAGGTGAAGATGAATCGATGGTGATGCGAACGCCCGCCGCACCGAAATAATTGGCCACGGCAAACATGAAACCGAGGGGATGGTTGAAAGGCGCTTGCCCCGCATAAAACTCGGCGTCTTCGAAGCCCCTGGAGCTGATTCTGATTCTCTCCTTCTCCCAGGGTTCAAGGACAACGGTGGTTCTCAAAGCCAGGGCGATATTAAAAGTGCAGGGGCGAACAAATCTCAAGGGCAGAAAAAAGGTGCTCAGATCGAGGGTGCCCCCCATGTCGATCCTGCAGGGAGCCGACGCCTTCACCGCTCCCGATTTCAATAGCTCTCTCATGGCCGTGGACATGGTACCCTTCCTGTGGTCGCGTGGGTTGCTTGGGTTATTGAGTTACTCGAGTTATTTGGGTTGGCGAGTAGCGCAACAAACCCAACGAACTCAAAAAATCGCAATGCACAAGGCACTTACAGGGTGAAGCCAGTGCCGGGTCTTACGTGCCGGGGGTTTACAATATCATTAATTCAGAATATTACAAACGTATCCGCCTGAGAAACTTCAGGCTGCGGGGTTCCTTTCCCAGGTGGTAGGGTACGAAGGATTCGAGAAAATGAAGTCCTTCCTTGAGGGCCTGATCAGAAAAGCGTATCCTGGCCGCCTTGTGCAAATCTCCGTTGCCGATCCACTGGAGTTGCTTGATGGTCCCCTTCGAAAGAAAGTGGGATTCCCTGCCATAGGGAGCACATCTTTCGCATACGACACCGCCCTTTGACAAGTCGACATTCATCCGGTTGTGCGGGGCGGCATCTATCTCTATCCGGCAAGTGCAGCAATTGCTGAGGTTTGGGCAAAGTCCTGACATATCCAAAAAACGCATCTGAAACAGGATGCTCAGCACTTCTCCGGAAATCGTACCGGCGTCCAGCTCCGTCAAAACGTATGCCAGCAGGTCGTACACATCCTTCTGTTGCCGTTCCTCCTCCAGCCATAAGTTGACCAGTTCCGCCCAGTAGCTGGCGTAGGCGGTTTTTCTGATATCGGCTGCGATGTTGAACAGCGGCTGTATGAGGGAGGCTTCCTGAATGACGGCAAGCCCCCTGCCCCGTCTTCGGCTGACCACGATGTCCAACGAATTGAACAGTTCCAACAGCCCCCCGAACCGTTTTTTGCTGCGTTTGGCCGACTTGGCGATAAGGGATATCTTCCCCCGGTTCCTGGTCAGGAAAGTGAGGATGAGATCATAATCTCCATAGTCCACACGGCGAATCAATATGGCGGGGGTAGTATATGGTGTCATCGAAAGCTGCAGCTCGGGATACGTTACACCCCCAGCAGGGTCGTGGCGATCGAAAAATAAAGGGAAACACTGATAACATCGATGGATGTCGTCACAAAAGGGCCTGTGGCCACGGCCGGATCGATATCGGCCTTGGCAAAAGCCATGGGCACCAGCGATCCGACAAGAGCGGCTACGGCCATTGAGGACAATATCGCGCAACACACGGAAACAGCCAGTGCCATGGTGCCGAAGACCAGTTGGGCCACGATCCCGATAAACATGCCGTAGGTCAACCCCAATATGACACCGATGGCAAGCTCCTTCAACACGACCGACCAGATTTCCCTGACATTGATCCGGCCGGTGGCCAGACCGCGAACCACGATGGTCGATGACTGCGTTCCGATATTGCCGCCCATGCCCATAACCACCGGAATAAAAGCGGCGAGATATGCCAACTGTTTCAGGCTGGACTCGAAGCCGTCGATGACGTAAAAAGCGATGATGCCGCCGACGCAACTGGCAAACAGCCAGGGGAAACGGATGCGGGTACTCTTGAAAATAGACTTGGTCTCGACGTATTCCTCACCCACACCGGCCATTTTCAATATATCTTCGGTGGCTTCACGCCTGAAGATGTCGATGACGTCGTCGACGGTGACAATCCCGACGAGCTTATTGGTTTCATCCACCACCGGTACGGCCAAAATGTCATAGCGGGCTACGATTCGGGCCACCTCTTCCTGATCCATGTCGGTTTTGACGGCGAACACATCCGTAGTCATAAACGCTTTCAAAGGGGTTTGAGGAGGGACGACGACCAATTGCCTCAAAGAAATGACACCCACCAGGTTGCCATAGTCGTTCACTACGTACAAATAGAAAGGCATCTCCACGTCCTGATGCTCTTTTTGCAGCGATTCAATGGCTTCCTTGGCGGTATTATGCTCCTCCAATGCGATGAAGTCCGGAACCATGATGCCGCCGGCGGTGTCATCGCCGTACCGCAGCAGCCCCTCGACTTTTTCCGAATCCTCCTTTTGCATCAACTTGAGGATTTCATCGGATTTTTCCTCCGGCAACCGGCCGATGATGTCGGCAACATCGTCATTGGGCATGCTTTCCAGGATGGAAACAAATTCCTCCAATTCCAGATCTTCCACAAACTCAAGGAAGGTGTCCTCCTCCATCTCGCTGAAGAGCACCCCCTTTTGCTCGGTTTCCCTTATCATCTGAAACAGTTTTTTCTGGTCTTGAAGCGTCAGGGAGTCGAATACCCTGGAAAGGTCTGCGGCGTGCGTTTTGTCAACGATCTTCTGAAGATTGTACAGCGCATTGCGTCGAAGCAGCCGTTTAATGCTGTCGAGCAAAATTTTATTGCGATCGCCCTGCATAGGAATCCTCGGAAAATATAGAAACTAAGCGTTTCAAATTTTAAGAATTGAACACTCCCCGTAGCAAGCTTAAGGGGAATCTTCACCGTAAGGAATTCTATCAATTATGATTCGCTCGCTTACCCTGCAGCAAGCTGCAGGGAATGCGCTCGCTATCTCGGTTCAAATAGATAGAATCCATTGAAAATATGTTTGTTTTGATCATTCTTAAAATTCGAAACGCTCAACTTAGGTAGAATCAACAGATTTATTTACCATGAAAAGCTTCACTTTGGCAAGCCATATCCTGCAAGCTTGCGCCGCCGCATGAGGGTATGGCTTGCGGTGGGGCGGCCACTATCGTATGATCTTTATGTGAGATTTTTTCTTAAGCGCTTCCAGCCACTCGCCATATTTCTCGTCGACGGCCGCATTGTACAATTTTTCTTCTATCTCCGGAGAGGCTTGCTCGAAACTCTTACCGCCCTTCATGACCACGTCTTCCACATAAAATATCTGGTATCCCCGTTCCGTATCCATTACAGCCGTGTGATCTCCCGCCTTCAATCCTTCAATCGCCCCCTGGATCTGCGGTGAGAAATCCGCATAGGGTATCGTTCCCAGATCCCCCCCATCCTTGGCCAGGGGGGACTCCGAATACTGCCGTGCGAGGGCTTCGAAAGATTCACCGGCGTTCAGTTTTTCCATGACCGCATCTATTTTGGCGCGTGCTTTTGCACGGGCGACTCCTCCGGCGTTGGCATCCACGGCAGCAATGATGTTGCGAAGATGATATGAAAGGTCGCCCATGTATTCATCGGCGTGGCTGTCGTAATAAGCACGCACGTCCTCGGTCGTAATGACAATTTTCGAACTGACCTCTCTGCCGACCAGGCGGCTCCTCAAGATCTGATTCTTCAGTGACCGCCTGTATTCCTGCAGGGTCATCCCCTCTGCTTCCAAAGCATTGCGCAGGTCTTCATCCGTCCACATTTTCGAAGCCTTGAGGCGCTCGATGGATGCGTCTATTTCCGCATCATCCACGGTGATCTTGTTTTTCTTGATTTCCTGGTCTGCCAGCTTCTCGTCGATGAGCCGGTAAATCAGTTCGTCCCTCACCTTATAGAGCATCCGGCGTTCTTTTTCCTCCGAATACCCCATGGATTTGATTCTTTCCTCATAGGGTTTCAGCTCTTTCTGCAATTCGAGATAGGTGATAATATCGTCGTTGACCACGGCAACGATACGGTCGACAATCTCTTCAGCCAAAGCGAGGCCGGCGGTCCACAGTCCCACCAGAAGCAGGCACCCGGCGAACCACCGGCCAATGCGGAGCACCCCCGCTGTGCTATGAATACGGTCCATTCTCATTTCGCTCACGAATCGTTCATTTTTTCCCAGGCAGCGAAATTGACCTCCACCTCGTACCTGTTTTGCAGATTTTCAAGCCAGGTTCGATAGGCTTTCTGGGCTTTCTGCCGTCTTACCAGCTTAACCACTTTGGCATCGATGTCGGGCTCGATCAGATGCCCCTCCTTCTCCGCGCCGTCAGACGGATAAAGCGCCTCATATGCAGCCGTCATCTCTGCCGGCGTCAGGACCACAGACGCTTCCAGATCTTCACGCACCACTTTTTCCTCGAGCAGACGCGTACGCAACTGCTCTTTCCAAACATCGTAGGAAATCGCCTGCTCCAATAGAACCTTTTTGAACTCACCGTCCGGATAGTCGGCCCTAATTCTGTCGACGGCGGCCTGCAGTTCCTCATCGGTAACTTCGAGGTTCATCTCCTCGGCCCTTTCGAGCAGAATCAGCTCCTCTGTCAGCTGATTAAGCAAGCGCAGCTTCAATTCCTTTTCCACCAGCGGGTCCGCCTGGGACTGTATCGGGGATTCAGCCGAGGCCGCATCGTACCGGCGATTGAATTCGGCCACCGATATCGAGCGGTCGTTGACCCTGATCAGGGATTCGAACCTCGGCGGGGTCGACCGCTCGCTGCATCCGCCGACGGTCAGCAAAACAGCGCTCAACAGCGTTGCTATCAAACGGTACCAAGGCATTCCCATTCTAAAATCCGCGTTTCTTTGTTAACGTATGTTTCTAATTAAATTATGCATTTAGGTGATCACGGGTTAACATGGCGGGCAATATCTTTCAAGATATTTTTCGCCTGGGTGAGACGGGCGTATGCGCCTTGATGAGAGAGATGCGCGTTCAATACATATCCCGGTGTCAGTCTGAAACGATCGCCGCCTGCCACGATCATGTCGGCCAGCCTCTCGGGGTTTTCCTGATGCGCTTCCGAGAAATGCACAGTCATATCGCTTCCGGCGATGTCCAGTCGCATGACCCCGGCATGCCGCGCCAGTATCTTCAGCATGATCTTCAATAGCAGGTTGCCGGCTTCGTCCGGCAGGTTGCCGAAGCGGTCGATCAACTCATTTTTAAGCGCGGTAATCTCCGCGATGTCGGTCATCTTTGCCAGGCGTCTGTATATGGAAAGCCGTTGATCGATATCTTCGATATAAGTCTCCGGAATGTAAGCCGAAAGGGCCATGTTGACTTCCGGCTCCAGCTGCGGGATGAGGCGCTCCCCTTTCAACTCGCTGATCGACTCCTCCATCAGTTTCAGAAACATGTCGTACCCCACCGCGGCGATGTGACCGGATTGCGAAGCACCCAGGATGGTACCGCCACCACGGATCTGGAGGTCGCTCATGGCAATTTGAAAACCGGCCCCCAAATCACTGTGCTCCATGAGGACCTTGAGCCGTTTCTGCGCATCCCTTCCTAAATAGCTTTCGTCCGGAATAAACAGATAGGCATAGGCCTGTTCCTCCGACCGCCCCACCCGTCCCCGCAGCTGATACATCTGTGCGAGACCGAACCGGTCGGCCCGGTTAATGATAATCGTGTTGGCGGAGGGGACGTCGAGACCCGACTCGATGATGGTCGTGCAGACCAGCATGTCGATGTCGCGGTCCATGAACCGCATCATCACCTTTTCGAGCTCCCTCTCCTCCATGCGGCCATGGGCGATGTCCAGCCGCACCTCGGGGACCAGGGTCTTCAAGTACCCGGCTGTCTTTTCTATGGTATTGATATTGTTGTGGACGAAAAACACCTGCCCTTTCCGCTTCAGCTCTTTCCGGATCGCCTCCCTGGCGATGCCCTCATCGAACTCGCAGATATAGGTGATAATGGATCGGCGATATTCCGGCGGTGTCGCAATCAGTGAAATGTCGCGTATCCCCACCATGGACATGTGCAGGGTCCTGGGTATCGGCGTTGCCGTCAGCGCCAGGACATCGACGGTGCTGCGGATGCGTTTCAGTTTCTCCTTGTGGCGCACGCCGAAGCGCTGCTCCTCGTCCAGCACGAAAAGCCCCAGGTCCTTGAAGCCGACATCCTTCTGCAGCAGCCTGTGGGTGCCGATGACAATGTCGACTGCGCCCGATTTGAGTTCTTCCACGATCCGCTTCTGTTCGGCCTTCTTCCGAAACCGGCTCAGGCAGGCCACCCGAATGGGATAGCCGCTGAACCGCTCCGAAAAACTGGCAAAATGCTGTTCGGCCAATACCGTGGTCGGCACCAGGACGGCAACCTGCTTGTTGTTGAACACCGCCATGAAAGCGGCCCGCATGGCGACTTCTGTTTTGCCGTAGCCCACGTCCCCGCACACCAGTCTGTCCATGGGAGTGGCCTTCTGCATGTCCTCGAGCACGTCCTGGATGGCCCCGCGCTGGTCGGCGGTCTCTTCGAACAGAAAGCCGGCTTCGAAGCCCCTCAGTTCACCTGTCACCGGCACGTGCTCGAAGCCCTCGTTGACCTTGCGCGCGGCATACAGTTTCAGCAGTTCACCGGCAATTTTTTCGGCCGATTTTTTCGCCTTGCGCTTGACCTTTGCCCAGGAAACCCCTCCCATTTTATCAAGCAGGGGAATGGTGCCCTCGACTCCCATGTATTTTTTGATGAGGGCCATCCGGTCGACGGGAAGATAGAGTTTGTCTCCATCCCGGTACTCTATCAGCAGAAAATCGTTGTCCACTCCCGACAGGTTCATCTTTTCAAGGCACTTGTATTGACCGATACCGTGTTCTTCATGCACCACCAGATCACCGCTCTTGAGATCCTCGAAAGCCAGGATCTGACGGTTCGCCAACCCGCTGCCCCCCTTTTGGCGATGCCTGCGGGCGCCGAATATCTCATCCTCGGCAACCACGGCCACCCGCTCCCCCGCCCACACAAAACCTGTGGAAAGCGCACCTCTGCACAGGAACACGCGCCCGTCCCTCCCAGCGATTCCCCTCAGCCAATAGGGAAAAGAGGTTTCATAACGGACGGCGATCCCGTAAGGTTCGATCAGCGTCTGCAACCCTTTCAGCCGGGCGTCCGTCGCGCACACCAGAACGGTCATGAAGCCGTCTTTTTGCCTTTCCTCCAGCCATGTTATCAATGGCGATCCCGCACGATCCACATGGGCGGGATTTCTCAGTTCGGCGGTCAACACGGCATTGTTTTCAATATGGAAGGGGTAGGTCCTTTTCCCGGCGTCATCGCCGTCTTCTTCCCTCACCACCGACAGCATCCTGAAAGCCAGGGGCAGGGTCTTGGCAAAGGTTTCCTTCAGTTCGGGCCAATCGAAATACATCCTGGTCGGCTCAACGGCAAAAGAGCCGTCGGCGATCGACGCTTCGAAGTTCGTGTCCACCTGATCCTGCGCTTCTCCGGCACTCTTTTCCATGAGTTCGTCATCGACGGAGACCCACAGGGTTTCCTCCGGAACATATTCGAAAAGGGATGACAGCCGGGGATAAATCAATCCGAGAAAACTTTCGATGCCGTTGAAGAGACCCTCCTCCCGGATGCGCTCAACAAGGTGCCTGACCTCGGTCACCGGCAGGCCCAACCCGGCGCCCTGCTTTCTTACCCGGGAGATCAGGGCCCGTTTGTCCTCTTCTTTCAGAATCACTTCTTTGGAGGGAATGACGACCGCTTCCTTCACCGGATTCAGGGTCCTCTGGCTGGCAGCCGAAAAAAAACGGATGCTTTCCACGAAATCACCGAAAAGCTCGATGCGCAGGGGATTCTCGTACAGCGGCGAAAACAGGTCGAGGATCCCTCCCCTCACACAGAAATCGCCCGGTTCCTCGACGATGGTCGCGTGGGTGTATCCGCCTGCAATCAGCTTCGTCACCAGGTCATCCCTGTCGACCTCCTCCCCTTCGAGCACAATATCGGCGTAGGCCACCAGGGATGCTTTCGGAATGATCCTTTTCATCAGGGCGGCCACCGTTGTCACCACCACCGGCGCCTTTTCGCGCTGGGTCAGATTATAAAGCGTGCGCATCCTTGCCGCCGCGGTCTCATTGTGAGAGGCCAGAAATTTGAAAGGCAGAAGATTGTAGGGGGGAAAATATTCGACGATGTGGTCGGGATCGTTTCTCAAAAAAAAGAGCAGGTCATCACGGAACGCGAGGGCACTTTTCGGAGAGGCCGCGACCACAACCATGGGACGTTTCAATTCTTCATACAGGCGGGCCACGGTATAGGCCTTTTCCGCGCCTGAAAACCCGGTGCAGTTCAGGGCGGTCGTTCTTGCGGGAATGGCCCGCAGCAGCGTATCGACTGTAAATTTTCCTTGATTTTGATGCATAAACGAAGTAGTGCAATCTACTCTGCCATACGGTTTGAAACCGATGGGAGATGCAACGTTAAAAGAGATGCCGTCAGCCGATGTAGCTCAGCTGGTAGAGCAGCTGATTCGTAATCAGCAGGTCAGCGGTTCGAGTCCGCTCATCGGCTCCAATAAAATCAGGGGATTACAGGCATTTACGCCTGTTGTCCCCTTTCGTTTTTCGCGCATAATAGCGCATATTAGACTCAAAATCGACAGTTTTGTGTATAAAGGCTACGAAGCACTCACTGCCCTGATCAGTTCTTCCATTGCATGTTGTGCAATCGTCCGCATTTCGTCGTCGGTCCGGTCCTGAATGGGATGGCGTACAAACACGACCGCCGGATCATACCCCAAAGCCAGGGCCTGGGCCTCTCCAGCAGCCTTGAACTCCGATGAGGCCACATATACGCCCGGAACGCCCCGGCCTTCCAATTCCACGATATCGTGCACACTGCACGACGTGCACGACCCTCAGTCCGCAAGGGCTTCAATGACCAGGTCGCATTGTGTGCTGATTTTCTGCTGAAGTTCCACGGGGGCTGTTCTTGCAAAGGTTGGTTTCTGATATCGTTTGACCTTCATGCCCTTTCCGGAAAGCCGGGCCTCGATTTCGTCTAAAAATATGTCCCCGCGGGCCTTCGAGATGTCCAGCAGGCCCACCGTAAGCCCCTGAAGATCCGCGGGCCTGGGCAACCTTTTCCGCCTTTCAGGGGCGTTTTCAGATGTCGGGTCCAGCAGAATGGTTGTTTTCGTCACGATCGGACCTCCTTTGTTACGGATTGGCTCCCCTTGGGACCGCTGGCTACCCACCCCCCGATGATGGCGGAAAATAGCCCGGCGGTTCCGCCGGCATGAACGATGTGAAGTCCGTCCGGCCGGAATTTGGGCAGGGTTGCCTCCTTCAGTGCCTCGGGAACGCCTTCGGCTATGCCGCCTGCCCCGCGAACCAGGTCCGCTCCGGGAAATTGGAGCAGGCCGTCCAACTCCTCCCTCAGTCTCGATTTTGTCCATCCCGCCCTGCTGAATATGCGGCCGTGTTCAGGGGACACCACCAGCATGGCGTCAGCGGCCATGGGGATCTTGGGATGTGCCACGTTTCGAAGGCACAGGGCATAGGTCCGCGCAAGGGATTCGGGCGTGCGGGACAGCTGATCAAAAACGGCCTGAACCCCGTCTCCAGCGAACAGGGTCACCGTAGATGCGTCTTTTGTAAATCCTCGCTCAACGCTCAGCGGTTCCCATGGCGAATCGTCTTCCTTCTCCGCAAAACAGAAGGTGTACTTGCCGGGGTTTCCCAGCGTTGAGCGGTCGATCTCGTCCGGCCGGCCCCCGCCTACATTTCGAACCACCAGCTGCAGGGTGCGGCCGATGGTGGCATTGGCCCGGTTTCCCTGACCCAGGGCGTTGACACCCGAATTCATGCCGATGGCTTTGGTCACGGGGCCGTTGACGACCACCACCGGCCCTGAGAAATAGGTTGTGGCCAGTAGACCATGCAGGCAGAAGTCGTCTATTAAAGCCGCTTCAACAGCAGCGAGCACGACCGGCATATACTCCGGCTTGCACCCGGCCATGACTGCGTTGATTGCCACTTTTTCCACGGTACAGGGTGCCTGGTTGGGAGGGATGCGGCCCACAACCTCGTCCGCTGCCCGGTCGGTGCCCCGGAGCATGCGGACCACGCGGACCTCGGTGGGCGGAACCACGGGCAGTCCGTCGGTCCACCCGCGGGTAAAACAAGTCTCCACATCGTCTTCCAGCTGCGGAGATTCAATGCGCCTCGAAGCCAGGGGGACCTTGCCGAACCGCACGGCCAGTTCCTCGGCAATGCCGGGTTCCACATTTTTCGCTCCGCACCCCGGCCGAAACTCGGGCAGGTCACCGCCCAGACCGTCCATGCCGGACAGCCTCCGCCATTCGGCCCTGTCCCATCCCACGGCGCGCCCTGTCTCTTGGCCGTCCTCCATTCTGATCAGCGTGGGGACCGTTTCAATATCGAAGTAAAAGGAGGTTTCCAGTGCCGTATCGTCGATCACGCCCGGCAATCCCTCGGGAAACCCGGGATCATCTTGGCAATAAATGGTGAGCGCCGCAATGGCTTCGGCGATCTCCTTCATGGCGGGCACGACCGTGGCGCAAGTCTCGCACGCCCGCTTGCAAAACACAATGTACCCATCCGGCGGTTTTTCCATGGATCGACTCCCAATTCAGTATTCGCTTTACAACCCGCCCTGTCCCGCCCCGCACGCGGGCACCTGATGTTTCACATCGATCTCATGCTTCCGAACGGCAGTGGCCTCAAAGGTTGGGTCACCTGAAGGGCGAGTTAAGCAATCGTCAAAAGTTGGAAATAAATTAGACATCAGGCTGCCCGAGCGAGCGAATAGGGTAAACCGCAATAAACCTCATTCTGGGTTTTAACGTCTAGGGAAGAATGTCCCCTTTTGCGATTATAGCCACTGATCCAGATCATTCGGCTAATCGCTCTCTGGATAGCGCTGACACTATACTGTGTGTCCTGCCTGCGCAGGAATAACAAAGGGTTTAAGTTAAAACTCCGCGGTCCCTGCATTAATTACCAGCCATCATCGCTGCAATGTCGTCGTCCACATCGCCGATCTGTTTGATGTCAAAGTTTTCCACCAGGACCTTGAGCACATTGGGAGAAACAAACCCCGGCAGGGTGGGCCCGAGCCTAATCCCCTTGATGTTCAAAGACAGCAGGGCTAAAAGGACGGCCACTGCCTTCTGCTCATACCAGCCGATGTCGAAAGACAACGGCAGATCATTGATGTGATCCAGTCCAAAAGCGTCTCTGAGTTTCATGGCGATAACCGCTAACGAGTAGGAGTCATTGCACTGGCCGGCATCCAACACCCTGGGGATGCCCCCGATATCGCCGAGATTCAGTTTGTTGTACCTGTATTTGGCGCACCCGGCAGTCAGGATCACGGTGTCTCGAGGCAGCTTTTGCGCCACCTCGGTAAAATAGGACCGGTTCTTCATCCTTCCATCACACCCGGCCATGACAATAAAGCGTTTGATGGCGCCCGATTTTACCGCTTCAATCACTTTGTCTGCCAGAGCCAGCACCTGGTTGTGGGCGAAACCGCCAACGAGCGTACCGGTCTCGATCTCCTGCGGGGCTTCGCATTGCGCAGCGCGTTCGATCAATGCGCTGAAATCCTTGGCCGCTCCATTTTGCCGGTCGGCAATATGGGGCGCCCCTGGATACCCTGCGGCCCCGGTCGTAAAGATCCTTTCGCCGTACGTATTTTTCTTTTTGATGGGGATAACACAGTTGGTGGTCATCAGGATCGCGCCGTTAAAGGTTTCAAAATCCTGGTTTTGGTGCCACCAGGAGCTGCCATAGTTTCCCTTCAAGTGGGCAAATTTCTTTAGCCCTGGGTAATAATGGGCCGGCAGCATCTCGCTGTGGGTGTAGACATCGATGCCTTTGCCCTCGGTCTGGGCCAACAATTCTTCCAGGTCCTTGAGGTCGTGCCCACTGACCAAAATTCCGGGATTGGTGCCGACACCCAAATTAACTTCGGTTATCTCCGGGTGTCCGTATGCGGTCGTGTTGGCTTCATCCAATGCAGCCATGGTTGAAACGGCGCATTCACCTGTTTTCAACACCATGGCGACCATTTCATCGGTGGACAGCGTTTCCGTCGTAGACGCCAGCCCCTCGATCAATTGGGCATATATTTCTTTTTTCTCGACCCCCAGCATGGCCGCATGGTGGGCGTAGGCGCTGATGCCCTTCGATCCGAAAACGACGATTTCCCTGAGGGAGCGCACATCTTCATCTTCCGTGGACAAAATGCCGACGGTCTTGGCTTTTTCCTGGAACTGTGACGCATCTTCGTTGATGTAATTGGCTGCATCGTGAAGGTTATCAGGCAAGGCAGCCACGAGAGACGCTTTCAGTTCAGCCTTAAATGCCTGGGTTTCCTTTACACAGGCGGTAAGGGCCTCGTTGTCGAAATTGGCATTGGTGATGGTTGTAAACAAAGCAGCTGTAATGATGCGACCAGCATCCTCGATCTTGTCTATGCCGGATCGACTCCCAAGCTTTGCAAGGACTGCAATCCCCTTGCAATGGAAAATAATTAAATCCTGAAGGTTAGCTGTTGTTTCTTCCTTCCCGCATACTCCCCGGATGGTGCACCCCGTTCCTTTTGCTGTTTCCTGACATTGAAAACAAAACATTTTTTACCTCCCCTATGCATTGGCTTGATTTTCAACCCTGGAAAGAATTTTCTATTGTTTCGTCTCTAGTAAGACTTGAGGTGCACGGAATCGCTGAGATTATGTAATCAGGATACAACAACCCAATCAGAATTGTCAATCACACGAGAATCTATTTCCAGTGCGTTTGCATCTTATATAGTTCTTCAATCACTTCAGGGGCCAGAGGTTCTGTTTGGTGATGCATTGCCTCAGTGGACAAGGCTCGACCCGGCGGCAGCCGCGGTAAGGGTCTGAAAGGTGGCCTCTATCCCGACTCGAGGGCCGTTGAACCGAGATAACGAGCGCATTCCCTGCAGCTTGCTGCAGCGAAAGCGAGCGAATCATAATTGATAGAATTCCTTACGGTGAAGATTCCCCTTGAGCTTGCTGCGGGGAGTGTTCAATTGCGGTAATTGGAGCTATCGCAAATCTACTGGAAAGATGAAGATACCTTTAGATTGAAACAGCAACGTCGCTCCTAATAAAACGAGGGTTCCAGCTATGTAAAGAGGGTTTCTTACGTATTTGTAGAGTCCAGTTCCCAAAAGTTCTTTGGTTGGCGTAAAAGGTATCGGCGTTCCCTTGGCATAAATCACAAAACTGGCTGAACACCAAATATATGCAGCAACCCCCAAGGTAATAAACACCAAACCAACATACTGAAATACCCTGTTGTTATACTCGATATCATGACCAAACTCTGCCAGGATTTCATGTGGTAACCAGATGATAAAAAATGGAACCAAAAAAATAGGAAAATCACGGTACCAAGTAGAGAAAAAATAGTTATAGAAGTGCTTTTCTTCATTAGAATCTGATTAACTTTAGGCAGATGCACTCAAGCGTCTTCCGGCGGTTCCGGAAAACGGTTCGCGGATTGGGTTTTGATCATCCAGCCGGGATATTCTGCGGGCAATTCGCTGACCTTTTGCAAGCGACCCAGGTCAGCGTCGGAGAGCGTCACATCCGATGCGGCGAGGCTATCTGAAAGCTGCTCCGGGGTTTTGGCACCGATGATCACGCTGGTGACCACCGGCTGGTGCAGCAGCCATGCCAAGGCGATCCGGGCCACGGACACATTCTTTTGGCGAGCGATTTCCCGCATCTCATCGACGGAGTTGAATGCGCGTTCCCTATTCACCGGCGGAAAATCGAAATCAACACGACGGGCACCTGCAGGCCCCTTGCCTTCGCGGTCAAATTTGCCGGACAGCAGGCCGCCGGCTAGAGGACTCCATACCAGCAGGCCCAGGCTCTGGTCCTGCAGGGCCGGCACGATATCCCGCTCTAGATCACGGCCGGCGATAGTGTAGTAGGCTTGCAAGCTCTCAAAACGGAAAAGCTTGAATTTGTCGGAAATCCACAGCGATTTCATCAATTGCCATGCCGCCAGATTGGAACAGCCGATGTAGCGGACCTTTCCCGAATGCACCAGGTCGTCCAGGGCCCGAAGGGTCTCTTCCATGGGGGTGACGGGGTCGAACCCGTGAATTTGATACAGGTCGATGTAATCGGTCCCCAACCGAGTCAAACTGTCTTCAACCGCCTGCATGATATGACTGCGCGATAGACCGGTTTGGTTGGGTCCAGGCCCCATGCGACCAAATACTTTCGTTGCCAGCACCACATCTTTACGGCGATTTCCCAGTGCTTTACCAAGCATCTTTTCCGATTCTCCCTCGGAGTACACATCGGCCGTATCGATAAAGTTGACCCCAGCTTCGAGCACACTGCCGACAAGGCTGTCTGCTGCACCCTGGGACAGTTGTCCGATCGAACTCCAAAATCCTCTGCCGCCGAAGGTCATGGTTCCGAAACACAATTCAGAGACAAGCAATCCGGTTCTTCCAAGTTGTCTGTATTTCATCTTCAATATCCTTCCGTGTTCCTATGCGCTGCAAAATGCAGGTGGTGGTTTACTAAAAAACTAGCAAATCTCTTGGAATGCAAATAAATAATGCTAGTTTTTCAATGACTCTCTTTTCCTAAAGTTACCTTTGTATATTAAACTTACCGGCAAAAAAGTCGACAAAGATTATTTGGTGAAAAATTGAAATCATGACGGTTTCTTCTCTTGGTTGGCCAGGCCAATTTCGTTGAGATTTTTGTCTACAAGAAGATGTACATCACGTTGGGGAAACGGAATTTCAATGTGATTTTCTTTGAGGCTATCCCATATCTTGAGTAGCGCTTCACTGGTTACATTGGCGACCCCATTTTGAGGGTCTTCAATCCAAAACCGCAGTTCCAAATCAACGGAGTTTTCCCCGAAACCCTTTAAAAGACATACCGGTGGCGGATCTGTGAGTACGCGCTTGATGCCCTTGACTGCTTTGGCAATCATCTGAATAACAGCATGCGGATCAGCCTTGTACGTTATACCTACGGGAACCCGGACCCGAATTTTTTTTGAAGAATAGGACCAGTTGATGACCTGTTGGGCAATCAGATCTTCGTTGGGTATTAGATATTCCTTTTCATCACGGGTTACCACCGAGACATATCGCCCCCCCATATGATTTACGTACCCGTATACATCAGCAAGTTGCACCACATCGCCTGGTTTGATCGATTTATCAGATAGCAGGATAAGGCCGCTGACGAAATTTCCAACGACCTTTTGCAAACCGAAACCGATACCGACACCAATGGCACCGCTGAAAAGTGTCAGTGCCGTTAAATTGATTCCAATGCTATTTAGAGCAACCAAACAAACTAAAAACACCAGGATAATATTGACACTTTTGGTTATCATCAAACGTGTCGAGGGCAATATTTCGGGTACACCGACAAGTCTCTTTTCGAGATAGGCACTGAACCAGCCGACACATTTTAACAAGGCAACCAATATAACCAAGCCTTTCATGATGGAAAGCAGTGTCAGATTAATGCCTCCAATGTGAAACCCTGTGCGTTCCATAATTGCAATGGTTTCATCCAGGATGCCGATGATGTTCAATGCCGCAATCGACCAGCTTAACGCGGCGATAACCCGGGACCAGAAGTGATCCAAAATGATGGAGGCAGCCAGCTGGATAATGACCCAAGCCACCGATAGATTCAAAATCAGCGCCATCAGGAAGGTGCTGTGCCCAAGACTGTTGACCCCTTGGACACACAACCATAGAATAAAGATGCTGAAAATGAGCGGCATGAGTTCTATCGAACGATTCACAAACCTTGACAAATAGGAATAATTCCGGATTTTTTCCTGAAAACGATTTTTAACAACATTTCGAAACCATGTTCCGATCAGTGTTCCAATCAACCTGGCTGCCAGCAAGACAAATACCTGTAAAGCAAGCTCTATCAGGTTTTCCCAAACAAAAATATTATGGTAAAGCCACTGCTTCACTTCATCCATACGCTGATTCAGCATTTCGAGATTTAACAGGGTATTCATATTTTATTCCGTCAGAGGAGCGAACGCCATCGCGCCCGAAGATATAAAGTCAATCGTTTAACTGATACCATTTTTCTTACAATTTTGCAAAAGAGGGAAAACCGCTGGAACGATCGCTCCCTCTGATAACACGAGAATGCAGATGGGCTAAATTTTATGTCGGTGGTGATGCTCTAAAAAAAAGCCTGTAACTATCAGAAACCCTGAGTAAGTTTGATAAATCAACGGTCAAGCACGGTTGAAATGGTCAATCGGGGAGACCTGCCTTGCGGAGGGCATTTGTATATCGGTCTACATCCTCAAATCAAGTCAATCAAAAGGCTGTGATACCCTTCTTCTTGTATTGCAGTTAAAATTATGACCAGAAATTTATATTTGATTTGCCTTTATGCTCGATTAATTCTCTGGTCGCATGTCGCAATCTTTCAGCTAATATTTCGGATATAATTCTGTAAAGCACATAATGGAAAGTGATCTTTTCTGCTCCAGCCATATGTTCTATGTGATCGGTATCCACAGCGAGGCAAACAGTCTCTCCTTCGGCACGCACTGATGCAAACCTTGGAGCGCTATCGATAAATCTCATTTCACCAAATACATCACCCCTCCTTTTTAGTACAGCGACTTCTTTGTTCCCTTTTGTGATCTTGACCCTCCCATAGATTATAAAATACATCCAGTGGTCAATACTACCCTCACTGATAATAGTTTCCCCGGATTTGTACATGCGCAATTTGCTCATTTTTATAAAGACTTTAAGATCTTCTATCGTTAGAGGCTCGAAGACCGGCATCTTTTTCAAATCAGATATTATTTTTTCATTTTGTTCTAAATATTGAGATTCTTTCATTTTATAACCTTCCCTTCGGATACTCGGTACAATCTCGTTTATCCTATCGACCCATATTCTCCTTCTAATCAGATACCCTGTATCTAAAATCAAATATCAACGGGGTGGTGATTGATGGAGAATATGACCACCCTTAGGAAAATCAATAGATTCCCCCGGGTAAACCCGGGGTGTTCTGTCTTCGACCGCATAAATCTTTGAATTGATCGCTCGCAGTTGCGCGCTTGCCCCGCTCATTTCTTTGGGTAGTAGGGTATTAAAGCCTCAATACTTATTTTTAGTTGGTTGACATATTTTTCGTCAACGCTCTGTTTTGTTTTCATGGCCAGAACAATAACGGTATGGTGTTTGACCAGACGCTCTTTATAATTTTCCTGGTCCGGTTTGACGCGCTGGGCAAGAAAATAGTTGCTTATAGTATCGATAATATTTTGGGCATGCTTTTCTTTGTTCATTATCCAGCGTACTCTTTGGTTTATTGATTGAGGATCATTTTTTTGGGATAGATCAACAATCAACCGAATTGATTTTTGCACGGTGGCAGCATCTTCTAACATCGCTTTTATACGCGCATAGTCATCATAAATACCACAAGGTATCTGGCAGTGTGCAAATACAGTAAGCGGTGCGATACACCAGAAGGTAGAAATCAATACAACGAGCAATAAAGTGGTCTTACAATTTGTTGTTGTCATTTTTTCCTCCATTGTTGAATTGGTTTAAGCAAAATGGCACCAGACAGCATGATGCCCCCGGAAACGGCATTGAACACTCCCCGCAGCAAGCGTAAGGGGAATCTTCACCGTTGCGATCAGGTTTTGCCGGTTTTGAGTTGTTTTCCAATATGCCAACATGTAGCGATTTCACCGCCTATCGACCAGTATTTTTTACTGTTCATATCAAACAGTAGCGGTTTTAATCTTGAAATATCAATATTTTTCCCGGAGAGAATCGATTCGTCAGCATACGTCTGAACAATTTCTCCGATAAAGACATCATGGGTAGGAAAATCAATAATCCGATCAAGTCGGCATTCCATACATACCATGCATTGCTGTATCATCGGGGCCGTCTTCAGTTCACCGTAAAATATCTCGAATAAAACCGCTTTATCTGTCTTTTTCCCCGTCATGATTCCACAATAGTCCGTCTCGACAACAAGATTTTCAGAAGGCAGGCAGACGCTAAAAGTTTTATTTTCCTTAATTCCGGTGTTGGTATAATGAATTTTTCCCATGCCGAGCGAAATATGGTTGTGGGTCATAATGCCAATATGGGCAATGGTTATAAAATTGGGTTTTCCGCTGACCATAGCACCCACAAGTGTTGTAGGCGTAGGATACAGGGCATTAACAGCATCAAGCTTTACTTTCATTCTTCTCATCCTTTCATTTATTGTTGGCATAATAGCGGAGCATTGTAAACCGGCAGATACCTTGAGCCAGTATCACACATTTAGGCCAACTGGTGGTGATCCTCAAACGACCTGTAACTATCAGGAATATTTTATACGTTGGAGTAATGTCAAGTTAACGTTAATATGTTTATCCAGGAAGCCCCGCTTTTAGAAAAGAATCTAGTATGAGTTCAGCCATAATTTCACGATACGCTTTGAGCGTTCGGATCGTGAAAACCTCGTTATCTGCCATCAGGAGGCTATGACCCTTCACATCAGCGCTGAGGATGGCTCTGAGCTTTCGTTTTACGTTTTGTTCGTTGGGCATACTGATCACCTTCCTCTGGATTGTGGGTTGCAGAAGATGATACTGTGTGGATGAGGTTTAACTACGATTCCATGAATATACAGAATGGTTTTGGTCGGGTCAAGAAATGGTGGCTTCTGCGTTACAGATAAATGGAGATGATCTCAACTAACCGATATTTTTCTTATTTCTAAGATGCCATCTGGTGATGTCAATCGTAAGCCGTGATCTGAAGTTAGCCAGAATGTCAATCACTGTTAATTTGAGATGATGTGCCGCAGGTTTTGAAGCCTGCGGCACACAGATAGCCGAAAGCTAGCTCTTTTAAACATCCAAATAAGCCGGCTCATAGTACCTTTGCGGGTGCTTGCATGAAGGGCATTTCTTGGGGGGCTCGGTGGCCTCATGTATGTAACCACAGACACTGCACTTCCATTTGATTGGTGCCTCGCGTTTGAAAACCGTGCCGGCCTCGACCATGGCGATTAGTCTTTTGTACCGTGCCCTGTGGTGGGCTTCGATTTTGGCGACCTGCTTGAACGCCATGGCGGCTTCCTTGTGGCCTTCCTCCTCGGCTGTTTTGGCGAATTCCGGGTACATGCTCTCCACTTCGTGATCTTCCCCGCCCCAAGCCTCCTTGAGGTTGGCCAAGGTGTCCCCGATACCATCCAGCAACAGCAAGTGATCTTTGGCGTGTTGCTGTTCATTTTCGGCGGTTTCCTCAAAAATTTTTGCGATGTAGCGGTACCCTTCTTTGCGGGCGACTTCGGCAAAAAAAGTGTATTTGTTGCGTGCTTCAGACTCTCCCGCAAAGGCAGCCTTCAGATTTTCTATTGTCTTACTCATGTTCTCTCCTTTTGTTGGGTATGGAATATGAGGTACATACCTTATTTTGATGGATGGGTCAAGAAATGGGGTGTTCCAAACGTCTTGACGGGCTGTTTAGTTGGCAATCCTACAATGTCCGCACCTGAGAGATAGGGAGGCCATCGGGCATTTTCGTACAAGAAAATAACGGTTTCCGATGGATGTTACCACCACCGGCTTTCACTAATACGCTGATACCGAAACCACTTTCCTCACGAAAATGTAAAAATAAAACCTGCCGGTTAAATCAAATCGGTGAAAATGACCGAACCGCCCTTATTTTAAAGTTTCAATTAACTCATTGGCCTCTTCAAGATACACGTTAGCTCCGCATTCCTTAAATATCTCGATGGCGCCTGACAAACATTTCTTTGCTAATTCTTTCCTTTTTTTAGCTATGTGTAAATTTCCCAAACCAAGATATGCCATTCCTTGGAAACCCTTTATACCGGAGCGCTTGGAGTTATCGATCGCATTGTTGAAATAGCTTTCAGCCTTTTTGGCGGCAAACGGAATGTTTTTTGCTAAAAATCCGGCATTTTTTCTAATAATCGAAAGGGTCGGTTTTTCACCGTAAGCAATTTCATAAAAAACACTCCCTAACACAAACTCTGATAGCACAATACCATAAACAAGATTCTTTTTTTTGCTGAGCGCATATGTTTCTTCAATCATTTTAAGCCCTTTTGACATTTCTCCCTTTTTGATTAAAACTATCCCGAGAATTGGCTCAATTACTGGGTTAAAAATATCACATCCGAATTTATGCGCGTAGGATGCGACTTCATTTAGCGCTTTTTCCCCTTCTTTCATTTGTTTGTTCAGGATACAACATACCCCCAGATAAAGTCGGGGCCACTGAGTGTAAAATGGGTCTTCAGCAACCTCGATTGCCTTTCGATAACACAAAACTGCTTTGGTCATATTGCCTTCAGAAAAATAGCTGTGTCCGAGGCAAATATGGCCAACGACCTGGCATCGAATATTGAAATTCATTTTTCCATATTCGATAAGCTGGTTTCCGATTTCATAGCTGTGCTTGTTTTCTCCTGTGAAACTTTCCATATGGCTGATGCCAGCAATCGATTTAAAATATAGATAAGCGTCAGATTCGATTGATTTGGAAATAGACACGGCTTTTTCCCAACAGGAATAACCCTCTTCGTATTTAATCATTGGGGCATAGGCATATATAAGCCAGGTATACGCATAGCCAATTATTTGCTTGGCATGAGAGGCTTCGGCAAGTGTAATTGCTTTCTGAAGGTATCTTACTGAATCCTCCAGTTCCCATCTGAATTGAAGATTAAAACCAAGCCACCCATAAAACATCCCTTGCTTTTCTTTGTCCTTTACCAGTCCTGCTTCACTTTCGTGGCGCTTTAAGAGTTGAGTCTGTTCCTTATAATCACCCCGGTAATAATAAACTAAAGACCATTTGTTCAATAGATCAAAAAGAAGCTCCAAATTTTCTTTAGCTTTAGACTGCTTTTCTGTTAAAAGATTGTATGCTTGTTGATAGTATTGATGAGATTCTTCGACCGCATATCTTTTCAGACTTTTTTCGCCTGATTTGATCAGATAATCGACAGCTTTATGCAATGAGGTTGCTTGGCTGAAGTGAAAAGCTAATGTTTCATAGAACTCGGGAAGTCTGTCCTTGAATAATTGCTCCATCACAATACCGATACGCCCATGTATTATTTTGCGTTCGCTTTTCAGCAAACCATCGTAAACCACCTCCTGAGTCAGCGCATGCTTGAATATATATTCTAAATCCGGTTGAACTGAACGTGTTCGGAGGAGATCAAGTCTTTCAAGACCATTTAAACTGTTATCGATATGATCTTGGAGCAGGGTGATTCTTTTCAAAATTTCATATAGAAAAGCTCTTCCAATAACCGAAGCTTCCTTAATTATCTGCTTGGTTTCTTTATCCAAACGATCTAATCTACCAGCAATTACGCCGTGAATCGTGGATGAAATATCAGATTCAGCGATTGAACGTGTGAGTCTCCAAACTTCACTATCACGTACTAAAATTCCCGACTCGATCATGGAGTTAATCATCTCTTCAACGTAAAAGGGATTTCCCTCTGCTCTATCTTGAAGGAACTCTACCAATTCAGATGGAATCGTATCTGTTTTCAGTAAGGACGCCACCATCTCATACGATTCAGAAGGAGACATGTCCTGCAACCGGATTTCTTTATAGGGATTTGCCATGGCATTTATTTGGTGGCTTGTAAACAAGGCTATTACCGGTCGGTAAATACACACAAATAAAATAGGCTCTCTGATATCAGTTAGAACATTACGGATAAGCTCCAAAAAAGATGGATCAGCCCAGTGAAGGTCTTCCAAACAGATGATGGTTGGGCCTCTTTCAGCAATAGCGCTTAAAACAATCTTAATCGACGCTTGCAGCTGTGCTTTCCAGTGTTCGGGACTGACGTTTTCGATTTCGGGATACCGGATCGAAAAAAGACTGGACACATAAGGGATTAAATCAGCATTTTTTCCCATTAGAGATTTTAACCCCTTTTCAATTTTCGTCTTTATTTCTTCGGGAGGATCACCCTCTTCAATTCCCAACGATCGGCTTAAAAGATTAATTAAAGGAAAGTACGATACATTTTGGCTGTAATTATATGCCTGGCCTTCCAGCCATTGGAACTCGTTGAGGTTTATTCCTTCTTTAAATTCTTGTATTAGTCGGCTTTTCCCGGTGCCGGCGGTACCATGTATGGAAAAAATACCTCCTGCCCCGTGTTTAAGCTTGTAGGCAGCATCTTTAAGTTGGTTTAATTCCACATCTCGCCCAATTAATTCGGCCTTAAATCCGTGTATTCGGTGAGTTTTGAGGGGGTGTTCCTTTTGCGACAGAACCTTGTAAACTCGGATTGGTGCAGACTTACCTCTTATTGAGGTCGACACCGGTCCTTCAAAATCAAAATATCCTTCTGCCTGATAAAAAGTGTCTGGTCCAACCAATATTTCTCCAGCATTACCAAGAGCACTTAATCGGGCTGCCACATTTATAGCGTCTCCAGCAACACCATGGGTACCTTTTGCGAAATTAATATCTCCGGTGACAACCAGTCCGGTGTTGATGCCGGAATGCATGGCCAAAGGATGCTCAATGATTTCCTCGTATTGGGGACTTAACAAATCCACTGCTCTATGAATTTCTTGGGCAGCCATGATCGCTCTCACCGGATCATCCTCATGAGCCTCTGTCGCACCGAAAAGCGCCATAACCGCATCGCCCGCAAACTTTTCAACAAACCCGCCATATTTGAGAATAATTTGTGTAATTTCCTTAAATAGCCTGCCGGTGATATCTTTGACGTCTTCGGGGTCCAATCTTTCGCTCATCGAGGTGTACCCGGTAAGATCCGAAAAGAGAACCGTTATATGTTTGCGTTCGCCTTCAATAGGGAAAGCGATGTCGATGGCGTTTTGAACTAAGGGCTCAGATGGCGGGCTGTCGGTCTCCGTTTTTATGTTGAAAGCTTCTTTTGAAGATTTCAGATTAAAACCGCATTCACCACAGAATTTACTCTCAAAGGGGATTTTCGCCTTGCAGGATGGACATTCCAACTCAAATTTAAAACCACACTCTTCGCAGAACTTCACGCCTTTGCGATTTTCAAAATTACACTTTGGACACCGCATTTTGAAGCCCTCCACTAAATTTTATACAGTTTAAACGGCGCCAGAGGGATATCGAGTTGCATTCCGGGCATTTCATGGCTTGCGCCCATTTCTATTTCCAAGAACGATTTATTTGAGAATACAGTCAGATGGAGATAGATGGATTTATATTACGGTGTGGATTTTATGTCAAATTGGTTAAATATAGTCAACACCACGGAAACACTACGGTCCAGATGGGTAGACCTAAATTGAGGTGAAATATCGTTGACATCTATTTTGATCTTTACTATGGGAATCTTAATTCACTTATTCTCCCACGATGGTAAAAAACCGGTTCAGAACGCATATTCGGCACGACCAGATCGCTCCAGCCGCGCTCAGCGTTATCAACCAAGCGGGTCTCAAAGGGCTTAATGTGGCCGCTGTGGCCAAACGGGTCGGCTTGGTTCCTTCGGCTGTATACCGGCATCGCAAAAATGCCTGGGAACTATTTTCAGCCGCCATTGAGAAGGCAAATTCATAGCTCATACGAAAAGTAATTTGGTGGGAGGTACCATGAAAAAGTACCTGATTGCAGCCATCCTTGTTGGTATCGGCATCCTCCTTGCCTTTCCCCTCTTCAGTATCGGGTATTATACAATGATCAGGACTTCGACGCCGCAATTCTGCGCATCCTGCCATGAGATCCAGTACGCCTACAATACCTGGAAAACCAGCACCCACGTCAACAACGCCCACGGCTTCGTGGCCGATTGCATGGATTGCCACCTCCCGGCCCCGCACGACACCTTCAACTTTTTTTATGCCAAAACCGCTCACGGCATCAATGACATCTACGTTCATTTGACAGAGGGCCCGGACCGTTACGACCATGCGCTGCAAAAAGAAAAAGCCTATGCCTCTTTCACCAACGACCAATGCCAGAAATGCCACCGCAATATTCTTTACATCCCCAATAAAAGAGGCGCCATGCTGGCACACCGGGCTGTGCTTTATGCGAGAAAAGGCTACGAAAAAAAGTGCGTGGACTGCCACCGGAACCTGGTTCACAAGCCGAAACAGGCCTATGCATACAAACAATACCAGGATTCCTATCGAGGAGTCGGTTTATAGACTGAACACATAAAGAAAGGAGGTCATCGATGATTCGAAAACGGGGGCTTTTATTGTTGCCGGCGGCGCTGATGATCTGTTTTGCCCTGGCAACGGCAGGTATGGCCCAGAATGTTCCCAAGGAAAAGGAATTTCGCATCGAACGAAGCATGCCCGCGGAGGCGATTGCCTGTATCGAATGCCACAAACGAGAGCATCCGGGGATCTTCTCCGACTGGGCCCGCAGCCGTCACGCCAGCGCCAACATTACCTGCTACGACTGCCACAAGGCCGAAGAATTCGACCCGGACGTCAGCCAGGCGCATTACCGGCAATATCAACGCTCAGACCAGCCGTTTGGGAAGAAAGAATACAAAGTGCCGATCTCTGCTGTGGTCACGCCTAAGGACTGTTCGCGCTGCCACCCGGATGAGGCCAAGCAGTACAGCCGGAGCAAGCATGCCAATACGATCGAGATTATCTGGAAGATCGACCCCTGGCTGAACAAAGGCATGAACAGTGATTTCGAACGCGTTGCCGGGTGTTACCATTGCCACGGCACGGTGCTGAAACAGAAAGAAGGCAAGCTGACGCCCGATACATGGCCCAATGTGGGCGTGGGCAGAATCAACCTGGACGGCAGCAAGGGAAGCTGCACCAGTTGCCATACGCGTCACATGTTTTCGGTCATGGAGGCCCGCAAGCCGGAAGCCTGCGGCCAGTGTCACTTAGGGCCCGACCACCCCCAGATCGAAATTTATATGGAGTCCAAACATGGCGACATCTACACGGCCCATGGGGATGACTACAACTGGACCGCCGCGCCGGGAACCTGGTCGCCGGGCGTCGATTTCCGGGGCCCAACCTGTGCCGTCTGCCACATGTCCGGTGCCGGTACGACACTGACCACCCATGACGTCACCGAAAGGCTCTCCTGGGAACTCCAGGCACCGCTTACCGTGAGGCCGTTCGAGTTTGCCGCGTTACCGGCTAAAACCGACTGGAAAGTGGAGCGTGATAAAATGAAGGCGGTCTGCACCCAGTGTCACAGCAAGGTCTGGGTGGACGATCACTATGTCAAGCTCGACAAGGTGGTTCAGGAATACAATGACGTCTACTTCAAGCCAGCCAAGGCCATGCTCGATGATCTGTACGCAAAAGGCCTGTTGGACAGCAGCAAGTTCTTCGACGAGCGCCTTGAAGTGGAATACTACGAACTCTGGCACCACGAGGGCCGCCGCGCCAGAATGGGGGCCGCCATGATGGCGCCGGATTACTCCTGGTGGCACGGGTTTTACGAGTGCAAAAAGCGCTACAACAACTTTATGGAGGAAGCCCGTCACCTGATCGACAACAATCAGAAGGCCTATGTGGCCAAGGACTATCCAAATGCCACGGGGAGTACAACCAAACCAAAAGAAGTCTTTAAATAACCAGAAAACATAGCTCTATTGAAGATTCCCCGCAGCAAGCGTAAGGGGAATCTTCACCGTAAGGAATTCTATCAATTATGATTCGCTCGCTTACCCTGCAGCTTGCTGCAGGGAATGCGCTCGCTATCTCGGTTCAATTTCTTCTTTTTCGTAAGACCAACCGGTGAACAGCCCTGCTACGAACCATGCCAGCGCGGCAACGCCGATTAAAAACAACGAATGGGCCAGCGGTACGTTTCCTTCCAATCCGCCATGCGCGACTTCTGACAGGCCTCCCATGCCTCACAGCCGATCAAAGCGAGCGGCACGACTTCCAAGGCGCCGAAGGTTGCGCCCACCGCCACGATGGAGATCGGGCCGCTGAAGTACAGGTGATGAAAGCTGCCCGGCCGATTTCACCAGCCGGCATCCGACTGAACCTAAGCCCGGGCAATTGCACATCTGTTTCAGCAGCAGATGCCGTTGCCGCAAGTCGCATTTTCTTTGCCTTTTATCCAGACCTGGATAATATATGCGGCTCAGCCAACCCCGGGATTGACCTCGAACGCACCGGTCGGACAATTGGTTACGCAGGCACCGCATTCCATGCAGGCGTCAAAATCGATAATGACCGCTTTTCGGCCCTGCATCTCCATGACATGTTGAGGACAGACCTGGGTGCAAAGGCCGCAGCCGATGCATTTTTCCGGATCCAAGACCAGAGAACTCACATCTTCGATGTACCTGAAGGCTTCCATCTTATCACTTTCCTTTTTCGTGCCGCACACGCGTTCGGCACCGCTTTTCCCCAACCCGGACAAACCGGAAAAGATAAAGCACATTTATCACGAAAACACGAAAGTCCCAAAACACGAAAGGGGCTAAAAGGCGGCGTAGATCCAGATCCCTATTGATGCCAGCAGTCCGATAAACTGGATCGGAATATAGCGTTTCATCTCCTTTTCAACTCCCGAAGGGGAAGTAAAGGGGGTGGTTCCGGTAAAATTCATGGCCATAACGGAACTGACGGTCGTAATCAACAACAACAGGGCGATGCCAGCTTTCCAGGAAATAGCCGCCGTAAAAAACGCAAAAATAAAAAAAACGGCCGTTACCAAACCGGTAATGATTCCCTTGAGGGCAAACGCCTTCACGGGAATAAAGGGCAGCAGTGCCGGTGTTATCACGGCCCCCGAGATTATGCCGGCAGCGAGGGCATATACGGCGGTGGTCCCCCGTGTCCAGGCATTGGTTATGGAAAAGACACCCGGACCGATACCGGACAGAATAAGAATGGCCAGCGCCGACAGCATGGCCGGTTTCAATGCCGTCTGCAATTCGATCGGAGACAGAATCAAGCGCTCGAACAAGGTAAACGTCACCATCCGCATCTGTTGGTCCGCCACAAAGCCGTTTTTAAAAAAGGCCGGAATATCCGTTGCCTTCACAGGGCCGTATACTACCCTGAAACCGGATTCCTTTTTTACCGCCGTTGCCGAAACGCCGGTTGCGCCCAATTGAGGAACGATGAGACGCCTGTGACTGACAATCTTATCCAGCTGCGCCTCCACGATCTGCCTCACCAGTGTCGCCGTTGAAAACGTGCCTTTCCCGGCCGCGCACCAAACATTGATCCCCTTGGTATTCAAAACCAGAATCCAGGCGTCGATCCCGGATATCGCCCTTCTTAAATGATCGACGGTCAGTTTGAAGTTGGCCGTCACCAGGATCTCGGAATCCCGGGTCGGTTGTCCCACCGCATAGAGCCCCGGTACAAGTTTGTAGTTGTAGCGGTTGACGCCGCATCTGACCAGGCCGTTCGCAAGGTAGTCCGCCTTTTCCCAATATGTCTTGATCAGAGGCACCGGGCCGACCTCCGTTTCTACAAACCCTTCGACATAATGCATCAGCTTGTAGCCGGGCTGCTCGTAAAGCGCCATGGGGTCGGCATCTAAATCACCGTCACCTTTCCCTGCCCCGGGCATGGCATCCATGATCTGCACTCCTGTTGTGCAGAATCTTTCACGGTCCGGTGTATTTTTTCTTTCTATAGAAGATTCGGGCATGTGGTTCCCTCAGCATTTTAACTCCCTTCATCTTCCACCGGCGATCGTTATGGAAACACGGTTGTCTTATGGATACCTCACCGCATCGGTAGAACCATTTAAATTCTCAGCGGCTGAGCCGGTGGCTTATGAAGGGAGTTAGCACCTATTTGTTCAAATCGCATCATGCTTGCGAAAAATTCTGACTTACGGTCGGTTGCGTATTTGGTGTTGGGTCAGGGGCAGCATTTCAAACCCGACGAATCCGGTAGAATGTCGGCCAAACAGGTTTGATCCGATGAAATCAACGGGTCGTCGGCCACCGACCGGATCACCCATGTCAGCGCGTCGTTCACGGTAGATGCCGTTTCGCTTGTGTTCAGCCGATAATACATCCAGCGGCCCTCTTTGCGGCCTAAAACAAGCCGCGCATTACGCAAAATGAACAGGTGTTTGGATACCGTGGAGGGAGCCAATTGCAGCATGTCGATCAACTGGCATACACAGAGCTCCATCCGACCGTTCAGCGCCAGCAGGATACGTATGCGGTTTTCGTCGGCCAATGCCTTGGTGATATTCATTAATTCAAACATGCATACCTCTCATAATTCGCCATTTAACGAACTATCACCATGTTATTTCTTACGCCGCCTCCTGTCAAGCAAAGCCAGTCACCATCCCTAAAAAGGTGACATGTCAATGGCCCGAGGGTAAGAGCCGAGAGGCCGGAGATCAGAGGCCGTAAGTTAGAGGTCAGAAATCAGGCGTCTATCGCCTTGCGTTTCACGGTTCACGTCTTACACCTCACGGTTCACGGTTCACATTTCACTTTTCGCGATGGAACACGTAATCACCTGAAGCGCATTTACCCCTTAATCCCCGCCATGGGAATACCCGTGGTCACTACCCCGGTGACGGTCGGCGTCATTTTCTTTCGCATTCGCGGGCTGTGGTCGACGAAGACGACAATGATGAAACCGACGACCAGTCCGCTCACGGCACCGAGGATCGAACCCGATATTTCGGCAATACTCAACAGTTTCGCCAGCCGAAGTCCTGTAAAAGCCCCGCAAAGCATACCGATTACCGGTAAAAGATAGAGAACGACGGCACCGGTGGTCAGGCTGCCAAAGGACAACTGTACTTTAACCACATCGCCGACGTGGGCGCCGACCGCGTTGATCGCACGGCTTTGAATTTTGTTGGCGCTTGTGAGACAACTGTGACATCCACTGCCGGCCGACTGGCATCCGCCGCAGGCGCTTTTACGATCCAGTAAAACCTGTGCGGTCCCATTCGGTTCCGTTTTGATGACAACACCTATGTTTTCGGGCATCTTGCATCACCTCCTGCCCAGCATCGAAAATTGAGTTGTTCTGTTCATTGCGTTTGTTGTGTTTGTTGCGTTACTCGCTAACCCAAATATCTCTGACCTGGACCTAAGGGCCAGAATGTCAATACGAGATTAAACCTTCGCCCGATAAAGGCGCAGGCTGTTGCTCACCACCGAAATGCTGCTCATGGCCATGGCCAGCGCCGCCAGGATGGGATGCAGGTGCCGCAGCATTTCGGGCAGTGCGTCGAAGGGTGCCAGCACACCGGCTGCCACGGGGATCAGAATGACGTTGTAGACAAACGCCAGAAAAAGATTCTGGCGGATGGTCCGCATGGTCTGGCGGCTAACCGCTATGGTGCGCGGTATGCCTTTCAGGCTGCCGCTGGAAAGTATCACGTCGGCGGTTTCAATGGCCACGTCCGTGCCGGTACCGATAGCCATCCCCACGTCGGCCTGCGCCAGGGCGGGAGCATCGTTGATGCCGTCGCCGACCATGCCCACACGCCGGCCGCTGTCCTTGATTTTCTTTACTTCCGAAGACTTTTCTTCCGGGCGCACCTCGGCGTGAACGTCATCGATGCCCACCTGTTCGGCAATGGTCCTGGCGGTCTTGGGGTTGTCCCCTGTGAGCATGACGACATGCAGGTGCTGGCGGTGCAGGCTCTCGATGGCCTCGGCCGAATCGGGTTTCAGCTGATCCGCCACGGCCAGCAACCCGGCCATGCGGTCTTCGAGCGTCACCACCATGACGGTCTTACCCTGCGCCTGCAGCCGGTCGACATTCCCATCGGCGGCCGCCAGAACAGCCGCATCAAACCACTTGGGCTTTCCGACCCGTACCTTTTTTCCTGAAATGGTCGCCTCAACACCGAAACCGCCGTGAGCGCTAAACTTGTCAATGGCTGCCAAGTCTATCCCCCGCTCTTTAGCCTCCTGGACAATCGCCTTGCCCAACGGATGCTCGGACCCCTGCTCCACGGAGGCGGCCAGCCAAAGCAGGCTTTTTTCATTCATATCGGCGCCGTCCAAGACCACCACATCGGACAGGGTGGGCTTGCCCTCGGTGATGGTACCGGTTTTGTCTAAAACGATGGTGTCCAGTTTGGTGGCGGTCTCCAAGGCTTCCGCCCGTTTGAACAGAATGCCGTTCTCGGCGCCTTTGCCCGTACCGGCCATGATTGCCGTGGGTGTCGCCAACCCCAGCGCACACGGACAGGCGATCACCAGCACGGCCACCAGGCGGATCATGGAAGGAACGAACTCACCGGTCACCCCCCACCAGATGCCGAAGGTTATAAAGGCGATCAGGATCACCCCCGGCACGAAAACCGCCGCCACCCGGTCGGCCAACGCCTGGATCGGCGCCTTGCTCCCCTGGGCTTCCTGAACCAGACGGATGATCTGGGCCAGGGCGGTTTCCTGCCCCACCCGTGTCGCCTGAAACTTGAGCAGGCCTTCGCCGTTGATGGTGCCGCCGACAACCGTGTCGCCTTTCTTCTTGTCGACCGGGATCGGTTCGCCGGTCAGCATGGACTCGTCCACCGCCGAGCGTCCCTCTATCACCGCACCGTCCACCGGAATGCGCTCCCCGGGACGCACGACCACCGTCATTTCTTTCTTCACCTGGGAAAGGGCGATCTCCTTTTCCTGTCCGTCTTCGACAATGAAGGCGGTCTTGGGCTGCAGTCCGATCAGTTTGCGAATGGCATTGCCGGTCTTTCCCTTGGTGCGGGCCTCCAGAAGCTTGCCCACCTTGATCAGGGTGATAATCACCGCGGCGGTCTCGAAATAGACATGCTGGCCGGCTGCCGGAAACAGCAGGACGACCCAGGAATAGAAGTAGGCCACCGACGAACCCATCGCGATCAGCACGTCCATGTTGGCACTTTTGTTGCGGAGGCTTTTAAAGCCGCCCACATAGTAATCCCAACCGGTGTAGAACTGAACCGGCGTGGCCAGCGCTGCAAAAAGCCAGTTGACCCACACCGCATGGCTCCAGGGACCGATGAACCCGAAATCCCGCAGCATGCTCAACACAAACAGCGGCAGGGCGAAAATCGCGCCCACGATCAGCTTGCGCGTCTGGTTGTGAATCTCCGCCTGGCGGGCAATCTGCTCGGCATCTTGACCATCGGCGCTCTCTTCAGGAAGAATGGCCCCGTAGCCGGCTTTTTCGATGGCAGCGACGATATCGTCGACACCCACCACATCCGGTATGAAATCGATGGCCGCGCGCTCGGACGCAAAGTTGACGGATGCCTGCGTGACGCCCGTCACTTTCTTGTCGAGAGTTCTTTCGATGTTGGCGGCACAGTTCGCACAGGTCATGCCGGTTACGGGTAATTCCAAATGCTGCGTGACCACACCGTAACCGGCCCGTTCGACGTTCTCCACCACGGCCTTGACGTCGATTTGGCCGGGGTCGAAGCGCACACTGGCCTTTTCGGAAGCAAAATTGACCGAGGCTTCCTGGACGCCGTTCAACTTATTGAGGCTCCGCTCGATATTGGCGGCGCAGTTGGCGCAGGTCATGCCGGTCACGGGCAGCGATACAGTTTCTTCGGGCATAAGAACACCCCCTCCATTGAATATTTCTCAGCTTGACAGAACACGCCGCTTTTCTTCGTACTCGATCCTGTCGATTTCACCCCGGGCGTAACGCTGCTTGAGTATCTCCAGTGGGTCGGAACTTTTTCCATCCCACTGTGCCGCACCGCGGATCCCGTTGAACGCGCCCGATACCAGCAGCGCAACCGCCCCGATAATAAGAACCCAAAAGATAATCATAATAATTCCCACGCCACCCCCCATGAAACCTCCCATGCCAGCTCCCATGAGACTGTGGTGTCCCATCGACCATCGCTCGTTTTCCGGCCAGAACCCGATATTATGCCGGTAAAGAAACCACACGCCCAGGGCAACCAGTACGGCGGAGACGCCGATGCTGATGAGGGTTGAAGTCTTACGGTTCATTTCATTTTATCCTTTCTGCAAACCTGTCGGTTTCTCTCTCACTGCCGTGACCGGCCCTGTGGCCAACGGCCGTGTGCAGGCACGTCATCCATTTTTTCCTCATGCGAACCGATCGAATCGTTGGAAAATAAGTGAGCAAATGCCGTGCCACAGGCTTCCGCCATCCAGACCAATAGCCCCTCATCACTCTGATATTAAACGAAATATTTCATATACATTTATCTTGATAAAATCAGATCCATCTTAGCGGTTCCTTTGAAAGCCAATAACCGGGTAATAATTATACGGCTCCGGGATGCCGGGGTCCCGATTGAACGGTTTCAAAACAAATCATAGTGTTTCAGCTTGTTGTGAAGCGTCTTTCGCGTGATGCCCAGGCGGCGTGCCGCTTCGGCTTTATTCCCTCCGCTGGCCTTCAGCGTTTCCAGGATGGCCTCTTTTTCTATCTCCTCCAATGGACGCGACCCGTCTGTGACCTTGACCTCCGGCGATTGCGCCTGCGTCGGGCCAGGATACGTTTCGGTGATGTTGAGTGGAAGTTGCTGTTCGGTAATGTACTCGCCCGTCAACAGAATTACCGCCCGCTCCACAGCGTTCTCCAACTCTCTGACGTTTCCGGGCCATTCATAATTGACCAGCATGTCCATGGCCAGAGGCACAAAGCCCTTGACAGCCCTGCGGTTTTTTTCGGCAAATTTTTCCATAAAATGCTGGGCCAGCAGGGGGATGTCCTCCTGCCGCTCTCTCAAAGGGGGCACGTTCAAGGGCATTACGTTCAGACGGTAGAAAAGATCTTCACGAAACCGCCCCCGGGCAACCTCGGCCACCAGATCGCGGTTGGTGGCCGCAATAACGCGAACGTCCACCTGCATCGTCTCTTCCCCGCCAACCCGCTGAATTTCTCTTTCCTGGAGCACCCGCAGCAGTTTGGCTTGCATGGTCGGTGACATTTCACCGATTTCATCCAGAAAAACCGTACCGCTATCGGCCTGTTTGAACCGGCCTTCACGGCGCTTGTCTGCGCCGGTGAAGGCACCCTTTTCATGACCGAAAAGCTCCGATTCCAGCAGCGTTTCCGTAATGGCTGCACAGTTGACCACTACCAGCGGCTTTTCTCTGCGCGGCGAGTTGAAGTGCAGCGAGCGGGCGATCAATTCTTTACCGGTGCCACTCTCGCCCGTGATCAATACGGTGGCCTCTGAGGGTGCAATCATGGACATCATTTCCAGCAGTTTGGTCATGGAGGGACTGCGGCCAATGATGTTGGCCATGTCGTAATCTTCCCTCAAATGGGTCTTTAACGCCCTGATTTCCTCCTTCAGCCCGGCATGCTCGCTGGCTCTTTCGATGGTAAGCTTGAGAACTTCGAAATCCAGCGGTTTAATCAGATAATCGTACGCGCCTGATTTTAAGGCGTCGACAGCCGAACCGACCGACGAGTAGGCGGTCATGATGATAACCGGGATCGCCGGATTATAGGCTTTGATTTCCTGCAGGGCTTCGATACCGCTCATATTGGTCATGCGCACATCCATGAGAATGAGGTCGACGGGCCCGGACTTGACCATGTCGACCGCCACATCGCCGTCCTCGGCGATTTCCACGGTATAGCCCCAGCTGCGAACGATCATTTTCACCGAAGCCAGATGACCGGGGTCATCGTCAACGATCAGTATCTTTGCTGTTTTGGATGATGTCATTGTTCCCTCACGCTTTGTCTTTTGAATTGCACGGAATCGATATGGTAAACGTCGTTCCCTTGTCCAATGTGCTCATGACGTCTATGCGCCCTTCATGGGCCTCTATTATTTTATACACGATGGCCAGCCCCAGACCGGTGCCTTTCTTTTTGGTGGTAAAATAAGGATCAAAAATTTTATTGAGATTCTCCGCCGCAATCCCCCGCCCGGTGTCACTCACGACGATCTCGACATGTTCGGTATCCGCCGCGAAGCACCTCACCGTGAGCGTTCCACCGGTATCCATCGCCTGTATGGCATTGACATACAGGTTGAGCAGGCACTGGGCCAGCCGGTCCGGGTCGATCCATACAGGGCATAGGTCATCGGCGATGTCGACTTTAATTTCGATGTTTTTGTTGCCGGCATCCTGCCGGATCAGTTGTATCGATCGCAGAATCATCTCATTGATATCGCTCGGCTCTCTTCTCATCGCGCTGGGACGTGCAAAATCCAGAAGTTCGGTTATCACCCGATTGAGGCGATCCACTTCCTGCACCATGACCACTGCCGCCTCTTTTCCATCGCTGCCTTCGGCAAACTGTTCTGAAAAAAAAGTGGCCAGCGCTTTGATGGAGCTCAGGGGATTTCTGACCTCATGGGCAACCCCGGCTGCCAGGCCTCCCATGGCCGCCAGTTTTTCCTGCCGCCGGATTTCATCCTGTAATCGGCGAATTTCTCTCAAGTCCCTCAATATCAATACCTGACCGACAAACTCCCCGGCCTCGTTGTTGATACGCGTGGCACTGACGCTCACCGGGACCTTCCTGCTTTCGGCGAAAACACATTCCATTTCCTGCTCTGAAATTTCCATCCCCTGATCGAGGCTATTTTGCACATCACACAACCCATCGGGCAGGAGGGCATCCGGTTTCCGGTTTTTCGCAAGCGACTTTTTCAAATCGGTTATTTTTTCGGCGGCCTCGTTGAAAAATGTGATTTTCCCCGAACGATCGGTGGCGATCAGGCCCACCGGCAGATGACTGACCACTTCATCGGCAAAGGCACTGGTATCCTGCAAGGACTTTTTCGCAGATCGATAACTGTGCATCCAAAACAAAGAAACAGTTCCACCGAACCCAAGCAGCAGCATCACAACAGACAGTATGACGGTGGTCTGGATATCACTCTGAATCGCCTCTTCAAAGGGGGTCACATCCAGCCCCACAATAATCAGAAACTGACTTTGTTTTTCAGGGGAAAACCAGTCGTCGGAACGATCCGTCATCATTTGGTGGCGTCGCATCATCCCCTGCATATGCTTGAATTCGCCCTCTTGATATACCGTCAGGGGCCGAAAGTGCCGGTGAACCTCGAATATCCGCTGGCCGTCCGCCGACGTGACCAACTCCCAATTTTCATGCTGGTCGGGCCCCAGGTGCGTTATTTTTCGGTTGGGGGCGAATGGCCGCCCGATCTTTGAGGGATCACTGTGCGCCACGGCCAGACCCGCCTGATCCATCACGGCCATATATTTCACATCCGGCAATCGGGCGGTCTCTTCAATCAGCCGTTGGATCTGCTGGCCTCCCCACATCATGCCCATCATACCGGTCCTTGCGCCGGCCTCTACGGCACGAATAAGTGCGGCCCCCTTGGCACTGAGAAGCTCGGACATATAGCGGCGCTCACGGTTCGTGTTTTGATACGCCAGCACCAGAATCACAAACAGGAGAATAATCGTGGACCCCAATATGATCCACGGTGATGTCTGCATCATGGTTCGCGAACTGTTTACCGGTTTCTTGACCATGGTTTCTCTTTCCCACCTCCCTCACGGATTGAACGGCTTATTTTTCTAACATAACCATAGCGTGTAATTTGTAAACATATTTTGTTCCGTCACCTGGGAGGATGCGTATAATATTTATACGCTTGACTCTATAGCGCCCCAATCTTCGTCTGGCGTATGGATGCCGAATTTGTTATATACCCCTCAGAGGGTGTCTTAAAAACAAGCCCCTGGTTCAAGATCGAAGCTGCAAGGCGATCTCCATGATTTACCGCCGCATCTGCCGGTGACGGCGGGGCCGGCTATTTAAGGGGCGCAAAAGGAACGGTTGATGGTCGATAGAGATGAAAAACACCACCTGCAATGTGATCCAAGCTTGCAGCGCACCATCCGCTGCAACCTCGAACGATTCATCGTCCAGCCCCATTCGGAAAACGGAGCCAGCAAAGCCGCCGTGGCGCTGACCGTCGTGGATGCCGGCCACGGGGCCGGGGTGTACGGTCTGCCGGTCTTCGACACCCCCCGCAGGGAGGCCGCCCTCATCCTGACGCGCAGGTCCACGAAATTGAAAAACCATTCCGGTCAGTGGGCCCTGCCCGGCGGCCGCATGGAGGACGGTGAATCTGCGGAGGAAGCGGCGCTGCGAGAACTCGAAGAAGAGGTGGGGTTGAAACTGGCCCGCAACAGCGTCCTGGGACGATTGGATGACTTCACCACGCGATCGGGCTTCAGCATTTCACCCGTGGTGGTCTGGGGCGGCCCCGGTGTAATCCTCGCGCCGAACCCGAACGAGGTACGATCCATCCACCGCATCCCCCTGGCCGAATTCCTGCGAAAGGATGCGCCTATTCTCGAAGACACGCCGCACGGCAAAGACCCTGTTCTGCGAATGCCGGTCGGCAACAACTGGATCGCGGCTCCAACGGCGGCCATGCTTTATCAATTCCGGGAGGTGGCTCTCCGCGGAAGGGATACACGCGTGGCGCATTACGACCAGCCGCTCTTCGCCTGGCACTGATTTTTCACGACCGACGATATCAAAAACCGATGCCTCACCATCACACACAGTCGATCGCATTGAAATGGTTGAATCCCGGCCGTAAAAAATTACAAAACGCGGCTGCGCCGCTCCATAAATCTTTTCCCGTTTTCAAACTTTCGTGCTTCCGTGATCAGGGGCCGTTCCCCTTGCCAGTTCCAACGGCGGCTTAAAGTTGACAAACCATTGTAAATCTTATAATAAACATCATTATGAAAAAGAAAATACTCATCGCCGACGACAACCGCCTGCTAAGAAAATTCCTTTCCACCCACCTGGAACGGGCCGGTCACCAGGTGCGAACGGCCGAGGACGGTCTTGCCGCACTGGATGTACTTTCAGAGTTTGCCCCCGATGTCATGTTTGTCGACCTCTTCATGCCGAAAATCGACGGGGACAAACTTTGCCAGATCGTGCGCGCAAGAGAAGACCTCAAAGACTGTTATCTGGTCATTCTATCGGCCGGAATCGCAGAAACAGGGAAAGACTATACCAAAATCGGCGCCAATGCATGTATTGCCAAGGGCTCCTTCAGCAATATGGCCAAAAACGTCCTGGCAGCGGTCAACGCCTCCGACGCGCGGGTCCGGGAGGATGAGCCTCGATCGATCATGGGCCTGGATGCCGTCTATTCGAGGCAGCTGACCAAGGAGCTCATTTCACGCAACCGCCACCTGGAAACCATCCTTGAAAGCATGACCGAGGGATTTCTCGAAATATACTCGGATCGCGTTGTATATGCCAACGCAGCCGCGGTGCAGATGTTCGAAGTCAGCCTTGAACATCTCCTGTATGCTTATCCGCCCGACCTGTTCGAGGGAGGCGCCAAACCGTTTGTCGAAAAAATGGTCCACAAGCCGGATGACATGGACAACACCAAGGATGAAACCTTCGATCTGCACAGTAGAAAGGTGAACATTAAAAGCTTTCCTTTGGAGGGTGAACCCGACACCAGCATTATCATTCTCTCCGATGTCACCGAACAGAAGCGCCTTGAACAGAAACTCCAACAGGCCAAAAAGATGGAAGCAGTCGGCACGCTTGCCGGCGGGGTGGCGCATGACTTCAACAACCTGCTCATGGGGATTCAGGGCAATATTTCATTGATGATGCTCGACCTCAAACCCGGAGACACCCATTTCGAAGAGGTTGCCAGTATCGAAAGGTGCGTCGACAGTGCCGCCAGGTTGACCAAACAGCTGCTGGGGTTTGCCCGCGGCGGCAAATACGTGATAAAGTCCACCAGCCTCAACGAAATGATCGAAAAGTTAAAGCGGATGTTTGAAAGAACCAACAGAAACATCCGCTTCCAGGAAAAATATCAGGAAGGCCTGTGGTCCGTCGAGGTCGATCAGGGGCAGATCGAACAGGTGATGATGAACCTGCTCATGAACGCCTGCCAGGCCATGCCCCAAAGCGGAATCCTGCGGATAAAAACGGAAAATGTCACCCTGAACCCATCATTTGTCAAATCCTTCGACGTCGAACCCGGAAAATATGTAAAAATTTCCGTCATCGACACCGGCCACGGCATGGATCCCGCGATACGGCAGCGAATTTTCGAACCTTTTTTTACCACCAAAAATGTCGGCGAGGGCTCCGGAATGGGGCTTGCCTCGGCCTTCGGTATCGTGAAAAATCACCATGGCATCATTGAATGCCTCAGCGTCAAAGGCAAAGGGACCACCTTCAACGTGTACCTCCCCGTATCCCCTGCGGAAGCCGGCGATAGCGTCAGAGCCGATAGCGGGCCCCAAGCGGGATCGACCACCATCCTGCTGGTCGACGACGAAGACATCATTATCAACGTCGATAAAAAGCTGCTCGAAGAACTGGGCTACAATGTGTTGACTGCCGAAGATGGAGCTGCCGCCCTGAAAATTTTCGATGCCCACCATTCACGGATCGATCTCGTTCTGCTGGACATCATCATGCCCGACATGAGTGGTGAGGAGGTTTACACCCGCATGAAACGGATAGATCCGGATGTCAGGGTTCTGCTGTCGAGCGGCTACAGCATCGATTGGAAAGCCAGAAAAATGATTGAAGAAGGCTGCCGCGGCTTTATCCAAAAACCATTCAAAATACAGCATCTCTCCCACAGGATCAGAGATATCTTATCATCTTGACAATTTGCTAAAATTAGTATAATTAGATAGTTACATCAAATTCGAAAGGAAATATGCATGCAAGACCCGGAAGAGCAAAAGATCGAAGCAGCCATGGAAGCGATTATCAAAAACATCGATTCCATCATCGAAAAAATTAACCACCAGGATCCCGGAAGAGCCGAAGAAACGCGACCGCAGGAAAATATGTAAACAAAAAACCCCACTGCCGTAAAAAACTGGTGGCACGGCTCCGGGAAACCTTCCAAACCAGGGGGAACCATGGCGTTAACCAAAAGCGACATCGTGACAAAAGTTCATGCACTGGGGTTTACTCAGAAAAAGGCCGTGGACACCATCGAGTCTTTATTGGAGATTATCAAGACGACGCTGGCCCGGGGGGATGATGTGCTGGTATCGGGTTTCGGAAAATTTTGCGTAAAGGAAAAAAATCAGCGGCGCGGCAGAAACCCGGCTACCGGTTCGGACCTGCTCCTCAGGGAGAGGAAAGTCGTTACGTTCAAATGTTCCGGCAAACTGAGAGACAGGGTCAACAGCTAATGAAATAACCCGGTGTTGGGCGTTGAGTGATTACGTGTTACGTCGTGAAAAGTGAAATGTGAACCGTGAAACGTAACACGTAGGGCGCAAGGCATAAGGCGCAAGACAATCTCAAAGCATCATGCGTTGAACGGTCTGCCCCTTGGGTCCTGCACCCTCAGCCCTGAGCCGTATACCGTGAGACGCGAAACGTGAGGCGCTAGGCGTCTGACTTCTGACTCGATCAAGTCCTGATCTAAGGTTGTCACTTTTTCAAAGTAAAGAATCCTGGCCCAGAGGGCCAGGTTTTAAAAACTGGAATAAATTTACTGCATGATCTGCCTCAACACATATGGCAGAATGCCGCCGTGCTCGAAGTAGGCCACATCCACGGCGGTGTCCAACCTGGCCGTCACCTCGAAAACCACCTCGCTTGAATCGTCCCTGGCTGCTCGAACCGTGAGCGTCTTTCTGGGCGTCATGTTTTCCATGCCTTCTATTGTATAGGATTCGGAACCGGTAAGCCCCAAAGACTCACAGCTGTCGTCACCCCTGAAAATCAACGGCAAAACCCCCATGCCGACCAAATTGCTCCGATGAATTCGTTCAAACGATCGTGCAATCACGGCGCGGACGCCGAGCAGACTGGTTCCCTTGGCGGCCCAGTCTCTCGAGGAGCCTGTACCGTATTCGCTGCCCCCCAAAACCACCAGCGCTTTGCCTTCCCGGATATACTGCATGGCGGCATCGAAGACGAACATCTCTTCGCCTGTGGGGAACTTGCGGGTAAAACTGCCCTCTCTGGGTTGCACGAGACTGTTTTTAATGCGGATGTTTCCGAAGGTCCCGCGCATCATCACCTCATGGTTCCCCCTGCGGCTGCCGTATGAATTGAAATTTTCAGGCTTCACTCCCTGGGCGGTGAGATACGTTCCCGCGGGATATTCCTCCGGAATCGCACCGGCGGGTGAAATGTGGTCCGTGGTTACCGAATCTCCCAGGAGCAGGAGCGCCCGCCCCCGATCCAGCCCGCCGGGTTTCTCCATCGCCAGTCCGAAATTTTCGAAATAGGGGGGGCGTTTGATATACGTCGACCGCTCGTTCCACTGAAAAGTGGTGTCTTCTCCAACGGTGAGGTCCTCCCAGAAGTGGTCGCCCTTGAAAATCTCGGCGTACACCTGGCGGAAGCTCTCCGGATCCATATTGGCGGTTACCATTTTCTCGATTTCGGCAACGTCGGGCCAGATATCTTTCAAAAGCACCGCTTCACCCTCAGCCGTCACGCCGACGGGCTCCGTTTCCAGATCAATGTCCACACGGCCGGCTAGTGCGTATGCGATGACGAGCATGGGGGATGCCAGGAAGTTGGCTTTGACGAGTTGATGGATCCGGGCCTCGAAGTTCCGGTTCCCGGACAGCACGGCGGCCACTGTCAGATTCTCCCTGGATATGGCATCGCTTATCTCGGGCGCCAGCGGTCCGCTGTTGCCGATACAGGTGGTGCACCCGAAGGCGGCCAGATGAAAGCCGAGTTTTTCCAGATAGCGCATCAAACCCGACGATTCAAGGTAGTCGGGCACCACCCTGGATCCCGGAGCAAGGGAGGTCTTCACGTAGGCCGGCACCTTCAACCCCTTTTCCACCGCATTTTTGGCGAGCATTCCGGCACCGATCATCACAAAAGGGTTGGAGGTGTTCGTGCAGGAAGTAATGGCGGCGATCACCACGCTGCCGTTGCCGATTTCCTCTTCCCCGCCTTCCAGTTTTACGGTGACATCCTTGACGCACAAGCCATCCGGAGCTGCAGTTGCGCCATCGGCGGCACCGGCACAGATCGTTTGAAAGCGCGCCTTCAAGGCGCCGACCGTAATTCTGTCCTGCGGCCTTGCGGGGCCGGCAACCGACGGTTCGATGGAGGCGAGGTCGATATCCACGATGTCGCTGTAATCGGGATCGCGTTCGCCCTCATAGAAGAGGCCGGTCTCCCGGGCATAGCGTTCCACGATCCCGGCCTGCCCGGACCGATTGGTCATTTTCAGGTAGCTGATGGTATTTTCATCGATGGGGAAAAAAGCCATGGTTGCACCGAACTCGGGGGACATGTTGGCGATGGTTGCCCTGTCGGTCAGCGTCAGGCTCTGCATCCCTTCGCCGAAGAATTCCACGAACTTTTCCACCACCCGTTTCTTTCTCAATATTTCCGTAACCGTCAGAACCAGGTCCGTGGCGGTTACCCCCGGCCGCAAGGATCCGGTCATGCGAACCCCGACGACCTCGGGGATGGACATGTAGTAGGGTTGCCCCAGCATGACCGCCTCCGCTTCGATACCACCGACCCCCCAGCCCATGATTCCCAAACTGTTGATCATGGTGGTGTGGCTGTCGGTTCCCACCAGTGTGTCAGGATAGGCGATCCATCCGTCCGGCAACTTTTCGGTCATGACAACCCGGCCGAGGTACTCGAGGTTTACCTGGTGGCAGATACCTGAATTGGGGGGCACCACCTTGAAATTGTCGAAGCTTTTCTGGGCCCATTTCAACAGTTCGTAGCGTTCCCGGTTGCGCTCATATTCCATGGCGACATTTTTTCCCAGAGCGTCCGGACTGCCGTAGTAGTCCACCTGGATGGAGTGATCGACAATCAGTTCCACGGGCACCAGGGGATTGATCTTTCCCGGGTCGCCGCCAAGCTCGCGGACGGCATCCCGCATGGCGGCAAGGTCCACAACCGCCGGAACTCCCGTAAAATCCTGCATCAACACCCTGCCCGGGTGATACGGAATCTCCACCGGCTCCGGGTAATGCCGCCGCCAACCGGCAATATGTTTAAGGTCATCCTCGCCGACGATGCTGCCGTCCATCTTTCTCAGAAGGTTTTCCACCAGAACCCTTATGGAATACGGCAGCCGCTGAATGTCGGCGATTCCGTTTTTCTCAAGTAAGGATATGTCGACAATGTTGTATTTTTTTCCGTCCACTTCTATCGTGCGTACATACGACTCAGATTTCATGATGATTCTCCATCTCCTCGATGCAACCGGTTTTCTACCGTGCCTTGCCCTCGGCGCCACCATAGGCAAACTTGGGCTGGGCCGCAATCAACCGGCGGGTGTACGCATGCTGCGGGGCGCGGATGATCTCTTCGGTTTTGCCGGTCTCCACGATTTCGCCTTGATGGATCACCGCGATTCTGTCGCATAAATAGCGCGCGGCAGCAAGATTGTGCGTGATGAATAAAAAAGTGACGCCATGGCGTTCCCGGATATCCAAAAGCAAACGGAACAACTGGATAGCGATGGTTGCATCCAGCATGGAAGCGGGTTCGTCGGCAACCACGAATTCGGGTTTCAACACCATGGCACGGGCGATGGCCACGCGCTGCCGCTGCCCGCCGCTGAGCTGATGAGGATAACGGTACAAATAATCGGTGCCCGGGGACATGCCCACCACTTCCAGGGATTTCATCACCTTGTCCCGCCGGTCCCTCCTCGATCCCTTGCCGTGTATGGCCAGCGGTTCCGCAATCGTGTCGAGAATCGAAAGGTGAGGGTTGAGCGACTGGTAAGGGTCCTGGAAAATCATCTGCACCTTCATGCGGAATGCCTTCAAACCCGCCCCCTTAAGGTGCCCAACCTCATCGTCTCCCAGGCGGATGCTCCCCTTATCGGGATTTTCCAGCTTGACCACCAAACGCCCCATGGTGGTCTTGCCGCTGCCGCTTTGTCCGACAAGGCCGAAGATTTCCCCCCTGCCTATTTCCAGGGAGACATCGTTTAAAGCGATCACCCGTTGCCCGGAATCACCGAAGAGACCTGTGCTCGCTTTGTATGTCTTCGATATGCCGTTCAACCGCATGATCGTCTTGCTCTCAATTGCCGCCATCTTCTCCGTCCTCTTGTTTTTCAAGGTTGGCGCTAAGAAGTCAAGCTACAAAGGGCCCTGTGGGTCGGTGTCGCCTGCCGGTATTCGGGCGCACGGTTTTCACACATCGCCGATGCATGCGGGCACATTTTATAAAACCGGCACCCGGTCGGCGCTGCAATCAGGTCGGGCGTTCTCCCTATCATTTCCAGCGGTGCCGGCCGGTCACCCTCCAGCGTCAGGTAGGAAGTAAGCAAAAGACGCGTGTAGGGGTGAATGGGGGTGTTGAACACCTCCTCCCGGGAACCGAACTCCACAATCTGCCCGGCATACATCACGGCGATATCATGGCAGACATTGGCCACAACGGCGATATCGTGAGAAATGAAGATCACGCTGATGTTCATTCTGTCCTGAATGGACCGGATCTCCTGCAGGATCTGATCCTGTACGATGACGTCCAAAGCGGTTGTGGGTTCGTCCGCTATGACCAGTTTGGGGTTGCATGCCAGGGCCATGGCAATAACGGCCCGTTGTTTCATGCCGCCGCTGAACTGATGCGGATAAGCCCTCATGCGCTCCCTGGGCATCTCCACGAGGTCGAAGAGTGCCTCGACGCGTCCCTGCAACGCCTCCTTCGATATGCCGGGTTCGTGGGTGGCGATAGCCTCTCGCAGCTGCGCATCGACACGGTGAACGGGGTTCAGTGCGTTCATGGCCGCCTGAAAGATCATGGCGATTTCATTCCAGCGAACCTCGCGAATGCCTTTATCCGACAGTTGAACGAGGTCTTGGCCACCGTACAGGATCCTGCCCCGCGTCACCCGGCCGTTTTCGGGAAGAAGGCGCATCAGCGCCATGCCCAGGGTCGTCTTTCCACAGCCCGACTCACCGACGAAGCCGAGCGAGCGGCCCTCTTCGAGCTCAAACGAAATGTCGTCGACGGCTTTCAGCACCCCTTTTTTGGTTTGATAGCTGACACATAAATTTTCGACCGATATCAACGTCATATTATTCCGAAAACTCCTCTTTCCTCAACCGCGGATCAAGGACTTCGTCCATGGCCCTTCCCAACATGTAAAAAGAAAGGGTTATCAAGGAGATGCAGATCCCCGGCGGCAAAAGCCAGTAAGGTGCCTGAAACATGTGACCCGTTTTCCAAACCCACTGCAGCATCATCCCCCAACTCACCTGGCTGGGGTCGCCGAATCCCAGGAATGCCAGCGCCGCCTCAACAAGAATGGCGGAAGTCACTCGAAACGTCATGTAAAGAAATGACAGGGGCAGAACATTGGGCATAATGTGCCGGAATATGATCCTGATGTGCGACGCACCCGCCACCTTGGCCGCTTCGATGAACGGCCGCTCTTTGAGGGTCAGTGTTTGCGCCCTGATAACGCGGGAAACCCCCGGCCAGCGCAACAGGGCGATCAAAAGCACGATCAGCCATATGTTAAGCTGCCCGAACAGTGCCGCCAGGAGCAGCAGGATCAACAGGGACGGCATGACCATGATCATATCCGCCAGCCGCATGAGCAGCATATCCACGAATCCGCCCATATATCCGGCAAGCATGCCGACGATCGTTCCCAGCACGATGCTGATGAAGGCTGCCGAAAGGCCGACCATGAAGGCTATTTTGGCGCCCTCCAACAATTGTGTGAATATGTCCCGCCCGATGAAGTCCGTACCCAGCCAGTGGCGCCAGCCCGGTCCGGTAGCGTGCGAGATCAGCGGATCCACACCGGTCATGGGATCATACATCGGGCCGAAAAGCGGTGTAAAAAAGCTGGCCACGGCCATAAGCGCGAAAAGAACCAGCAGCGTCAACCCGATCTTTCCCAGAAGATTTTCCCTGAAAATAGCCCACCCCTTGGCCAACCTGTCAAACAAATGAACTCTTTCCGATAGGTTACTCATTTGGTTTTCTCACTAAACGAAGTTTAATTACCTAAAAAATGCGCCGCACTTTTTAGTAACGGATCCGCGGATCCAGATACGCATAAAGCACGTCGACAATCAGGTTAGCCGTCAACACGACCGCGGCTATCAATAAAAAACAGGCCTGGGCCAGAGGGTAATCATTGTTGCTTACGGCAAACACCAGCTCCTTGCCGATACCCGGCCAGGTAAAAACGGTTTCGGTCAAGGCACCGCCGTTAATGGAAAACGCCAGGCTCAAGCCGACGCTGGTTATAACGGGAAGCGCCGCGTTCCTGGCTGCATGGTGGTTTCTCACCGCCTTTTCCGTCAGCCCTTTTGCGCGGGCCGTGACGATGTAGTCCTCCTTGAGCGTTCCCAGCATGCTGCTGCGCATGAGCAGCAGATAGGATCCGGTCTGAATCACGAAAAGGGTCATTAACGGGAGCAGCATGTGGTGGATCACATCCAACCCCTTTACCAGAAAATTGGAATTTCCCCTGACCCACACTTCGGGTGAGATAATACCGTTCAGCGGAAACCACCCGACCTTGTATCCCAGGATCCACACCAGCATCAATGCGAACCAGGGAACAAACAGCGTATGGCAGACAAGCGCACCGAGCGTCATCCAGGTGTCACTTTTCCTGCCCTTGTGCCAGGCGGCAATCTTACCTAAAAACACACCGGCCAGCGCTGCCAGGATAGTGGAGGTGGTGAAGAGAAGAATGGTGTTGGGCAGGCGCTTCCAGATGATATCGAGCACGGGTTCACCGTAGTGAAACGAAATGCCGAAATTGCCGCCGAAGAAATTTTTCAGATAGTACAGATACTGTGTCCATATGGGTTGATCCAATCCCAACTGAGAAATGACGTGCTGCACGTCTTCGGGCGTCCACATGGGGTCCACCATGCGTGCAACGGGATCACCGGGCGCGATCCGAAACAGCACGAACAGAACCGTCAGTATCACGAAGAATATGACGCCAATTTCCACCAGCCTCCTGAGTATGAATTTTCTGAGCTCCATATTTTCTGCCTCTGTATATATATGCGGAAGCCCTACTTCTTTGAGCCTGTCCGTTCCACACGGCCATTGAACATCGTGACACCGAGCAGAAAATATAACGTTCCTGCCCCGTTTTTATTTTCAAATGGCAAATCGTATGACACGTGAATTGACCCTCGGTCTACTTAGCCTGAACCAGAAAACCATGTATTGCAGGGATCTATCAGTAGTTTTAATCCCGGTTGCCGGAGGACAACCCGCGACACGCATCAGCCATCAATGGGTTTGACGCAACAGAACGACCAGATGTTGCCGATCCCCTCGACCATCTCCACCCATCCGGAAAAACGATCCGTGCGGGCCGCCTCCAGCACGTTGGGGTTGTACAGCGGTATATAGGGAACGTCCTCCATTAGTATCCGCTGCATTTCCCATATGGTTTCACGGCGTTTGTATCGATCCATCTGTCCGCGCTGCTTGTTCCTGAGTGCGTCGAATGTCTTGTTCCGGTAGCCGCTCATGTTCCAGCCGCGCTCCTTGTCCTGCTTCGAATAGAAAAACGTCCCCACGTAATCAGGATCCAGATTGAGTTTTCCATACCCCAGGATAAAAGCGTCGAAATCCCGTTTGCCCTTCACCTGCTCCAGAAGGGCGCTGAAGGCCATGGGGCGGGCATAGACCATTATGCCCAGATCACGCATCCACTCCTGAATCATCAACCCGGCAAAGGCCCGCCGGGGGTCATAGTCGGCCGGAGGCGTCAGGATCGTGATCCGCTGCATGGGGGTTCCGTTCGGTAAGCGCAATTCTTCACCCCTGGTTACCCTGCCCTGACTGTCAACCGGCGGAACCTCCCAACTGTATCCCCTGGCCTTCAAAAGTTCATAAGCCAGTTTGACACGCCGATCATGGTCCAGCCCCTCGCCGTAGCGTACAACCCGGGGATTGTGATAAAACGCGTTTCCCGGCGGCACCACCGAATTCAACACGGTGCCGTACCCTTGCAGAATCCGTGAAATGATAAACTCCTTGTCGATGATCGTGGCGATGGCCCTCCTCAAAACGACATCGTCAAAGGGCGGTTTGCGGACATTGAACCCCATGTAATAAAGAGCGCTTTTCTGATTGTGAAATACGCGGATGTGAGGCTCAAGCGTCAGATTCTCGATGTAGCCGGGTTGGATCCCCCACCAGAACATGTCGATGTTGCCCTTTTTGAGAGCCAGGATGGCCACGTCCGAAGTCCCGTAGAACTCGAACAGAATACTGTCGATAAAGGGCCCCAGCAAATGCCCGCCGATCTCCTGGCCGCTGCCGAAGAAGTAGGGATTTCTCACCATGTGCAGGTAGGCACCCGCTTTATATTCCTTGACCACGAAGGGGCCGGTTCCCATGGGGTGTTCGATCCGAAAGCTCTGCAGCGTTCTAAGCGGCTTCTCGGCCTTTTGGGCCGCCTCGGTCAGTGCTTTCCACTCCCTGCTAGAAACGATCGGTGCAATCAGCGCCCTGGATAAAAAGGTGGCCGAAGGCTTTTTCAAATAAAAAATCACCGTGTGTGCATCCGGTGTCTCAATCTTTTTTATCGCCTTCCATCTGCTGGCATAACCCGGAATGTTAAAATCGGTGATGATCCTGCCGGTGAACACCACATCGTCGGCGGTGAAATCCGATCCATCAGCCCATTTTGCTTTTCTCAGCCCGATCCTGTAGGAGATGTTTTCCTCATCATACACCGGTGCTTCGACCGCCAACCATGGTATCAGTTCCAGGGTCTTCGGGTCGCGGATATACAACGCCTGGTAGATCTGGGTCAAAATCTTGCGTGAATTCGCATCGCTTGCCAGCCAGATGTTGAGCGTTCTGGGCTCCTCGGGCAAACCGATGCGCAGCATGCGCTCCGGTGTGTCACCCCGACAGGCAACAAACAGGGTCAAAACCAGCGTAAACAGCATCCAGGCCGGCCATCTGCCGGCGGCACTCTTTTTATTTTCTGTACGGTCTTGTGTTCTCATGCTTCAGTTCTGCCACTTTCCGTTCGATAAAATCGATGACATCCGCTTCGAGTTTGACCCCATCGAGACGGTTGATTCTCGGTATGCCGCCCGGGCTCACGCAGTTTATCTCCACCAGTTTATCTCCGATCAGATCGATTCCCACAAAATAAAGGCCGTCGCAAATGAGCTTGTCCTTGATGGCCGCGCATATCTCACGCTGCTTCCGGTCGACCCGATGTTTGTGTACGGTTCCACCGGCATGGACGTTGGTGCGGAAATCCCCCTCTCTGGGCGTTCTGCGGTATGCGCCCATTATCTCGCCGTTCAGCAGCAAGATGCGGACATCGCCGTGGGATTTTACGACATGGATGTATTCCTGTACCATGATTTGTTCACGTTCGGGGTACCTTTTGTAGTCCTTGACATAGTAGCCGATCAGGGAATTGAGGTTTTCCTGGTCGCGGTTGCTTACCTTGATGACCCCTTCTCCGCCAAACCGCTGCAACGGTTTGATCACCATGGCACCGCCGAAATCGTCGATTATCTTCTTTAGCCGCAAGGGGTCCCTGGAGACATGGGTTTCGGGAATGATACCCGGAAAATTGAGGATGTAGAGTTTGCTGTTGCCCAATATCTGGCCGCCGGTGCTGTTGATCATGAATACATTGCCGTTCACGGGCGCCAGCAATTCCATGACCTGGTAGTTCAAGGGCGGGTTTTTCCTTAAAAACAAGGCGTCCAGATCCGTCAGGATCTCGAAAATGAGGTCGTCTTTTTGCAGGCATTGAATCAGGCACTTCCAGTAGTCGACAATGCCCAGATCCGGCGGCACGGTGATGTTCCACATTCTTGCCACCACCCGGTTGTCCCTGATGTACACATCGTGGGGCTCGAGAAAATAGACCGTATGCCCCCGTTGATTGCATTCGTACATCAAGTAACTGGTGGTTTCCCATTGTGGATCAATCGTTTCCAGATTGTCCATCATAAAGGCGATTTCCATGCGATCCTCGGTTTGTGAGAATAATTCGCGCAGCATACCTTTCTTCAAACAAAAATGCAAACAGATACAAAATTCAACTATTGAAGATTCCCCGTCGCAAGCTGCGGGGAATGCGCTCGCTTTCTTCGGTTCAAGTCGTGATAAATGATCTTTAATCTTTCACAGTTTACCCGGGATGGGACCCCTGCTTTATTTTTTCATGCAGGGTGCGGATGCGGCTGCTCAACACTTTGCAGATCGTCAATGCTATCTGGGGATACTCCCTGACGATTTCGTTGAATTCCTGTTTGTGCAGGACCAGCAATCGGGACTCACTTTCCGTACGGATGGTGGCCGAGCGGGGGACGTCCTCGAAGAGTGCCATTTCCCCGAAATAGTCCCCCTCCCGGATACGATCCACTTCAATTTCGTTTCCCCCGGCATCGCCGATGTGAACGGACACCTCCCCGCTGATGATCAGGTACATGGTTTCTCCCATGTCCCCTCTTTTGATGACGATCTCACCGGGTTCATATTGCACCTCCTCCGTCACCGATCCGACGGCCGCCAGTTCCGATACGGTGAGCCCCTCGAACATTTCAATTTTCTTCAACAGCAGTATCTTGTCGGTAATGACAACCTCTTTGGCCATGTCACGCTCCTTTGCACGTTCCAGCAGCCCGGCGTTGATCAACACCTTGCGGGCGGCCTTCTTCAGGGAATCTTCCGCGGTCGCTTCGAGAGTCATCAAGGCGTCCCGGTCCGTCTCTTCCAACCGCTCCGGGGCAATCAGATTCAGATAGAGGTGGAGCGACAACCATTCATTCCGCTCTTCCAGCCACTCCAGATAGCTTTGCTTGCCCTCACCGAACGCGGGAAGTTTGAAGTGCCGCCTCCCGACAGCCAGTTTCTCCGAGAAAGACGCCCCCCCTAAAAGCGGCAGCAGAATCTTCGACAGGGACCGGTCCAGAAGATCGTCCAACGCTTCCATGCTGTTGGCTCTCTGCATGCCGTCCGCAGAATAAATTCCCCGTCCGACGATCTTCATCTGTCCGGTTTTGTCCTGCAAGGCCAGCACCCGCAACACATTTTCGATTTCCAGTCTGCTTTTCTGCTCCAGGTGATCCACCAGGAGGCTGCGGGCTTCGGAATCGGGATACCTTTTGACATACGCCACCGCCACGAGATAGGCATAGCATGCATTCAGTTGCGTCCGTGCAAAACGATAGGCTTCGATATCGCCGATATTCAGCGTTTCCAAAAGGTCGAAAACACCTTCGCGGATCTTGCGCCGCGGTATGTTGAGCGACTCGATCAGCAACTGGCCGTTCTGGTACTCGGCCGCTTTGATCTTTTCCCTGGCCAGGCGGTGCAGTGTTTCGGAAGCGTCGCCCATCATGGCTATCGCCACCCTCAGCGTGTCATCATCTTCGATGTTGAACGCTTCCAGGGCGGACCGGCGCACCTGTTGATCGTCGTGACCGAGAAAGGGCTTGACGAGTCCGTTGATACCGGGTGCGTCGAGCTGATGCAGGCTCTGGATCACCCGGTGGGCCATGAAGTGGTTTTCTTCCTCCGCCAGAATCTCCTTCAGTTGTTCAACAAAGCGGGCATCTTTCGAGGCCCCGGCGGCAATGACACCCGCCAGCCGGTCGTCCCGGGAAGAGGCCTGCAGCCACGTGTCGATGATATTGCAGTACTTTTCCGGCTCCCGGCGGCAGAGGCCCGCGGCTGCAAGGGCTCTGACCTCGGGAGCCTCCGCTTGCGCATACGCCTCGCGATTGAGCTGCCAAGACAACGCCAGGTCCAGCCGGTTGGCCGCCGTAATGATGGCGGCCATCAGGGCCGGCTTGCGATAGTCGACCAGTTTGGGAAAAACCTCGGCCGCCTCCGCCTCCGGTGCCGAAGAAAGCAGGGCGAGAAGTCCTATGCGGGTCTGGTCGTCCTGTTCCTGCAACATGTTCAGAATGTTGGCGTCCAGTTCTTCGACCGCCAGCGACTTCATCAGGCCCGCATACCACAGGCACTCTTTCCCACGCGTCGCGCGGAAAGTCTCCATCAGCTGTTCGCGAATCTTCCTGTCCCGGAAAAGCTCGTCCATATCCCGCTTTTCCATGGATTTCAGGTCCAGCATCCCCTTGGAAATCAGATTCAGCAATATCCTGGAATAGTTGCGCTTTAGAATGTAGGGGGTGATGGCCATGGCCACCACAACGGGCAGGGCCACCAGCGAGAGGTAGCGGGGGTGAAACAGCTGGTTGAAAACGACCATGAGGCCCGCCCCGGTAAGTGTCCCGGCCTTGATGGCATAGCCCCTTAAAAACGGCATCATCACGGCCCGCTGGTCGGACGGCAGCAGCCCCGTGAGGACCGCCCGGGCCGGGAGGTGAATGGTGGATTTCAGCACATTGGTGGACAAACGGGCATAACCCGCTGCAAACTTGTTAAACCGCAAAAGCAGCCCTACAAAGGCCAGAATGTAGTTCACCGGATGAATCATCAAGGCCGTGGGCAGACCCCAGCGGCCGTAGAATCTGCCCACGAACAGCAGGATCACCAGGCTGATCGCGCTCATGGTGCCCCTGAAATAGCTCAAGAATGCCAGTTTACCCGGCTCCAGGTTGAAACTTTCGTCGACAACCACATTGAACTGAAAGTTCATGATCGGCAGGACCACATTGGGAAGCAGAAACAGCAGGATCAGGATCTTGATCAGCAGCGATCCCCTGATCATCGGCCTCACCCGTTTGAACTGGTCCAGGAAACCGGGCTTTTTTTTCTTTCCGCCGCCCCTTTTTTCCTTCACCAGCAGTGTGGGAAAATTTTTTCCGATCTGTCCCAGCACCACGGCCCCGGCAAGCATGATCAGAGTATAGATCAAAAGCAGGTTGTCCAGATCGATGGTTCGCGCCATGTAGGGCGTGCCGAAGCTCAAAATGATCTGGCTCACGATGGCACCGGCGGAAATCAGCGGGAAAAGCCTTTTGGACTGGCGGACGTTGAAAAGGTCGTTGGTCAGATTCAGATACAGCAGGCTGATCACCGACTCGAATTGCGTCTTCAACACATACAGCACCGGGTAGATCAGAGGGAATCCCATGGGAATCAGCAACCGGAGGATGCCGATGGCCGTGCCGCAGAAAATGAAAATAATGGCTAGCAGGCGGGTGCCGGGCATGCGGGCGATGAACCCGGACAGGAAACTGATGATGCCCACCGCCAGAATCGCGTTGAGGAACATGATGATGGGCATCTTCTGTACGTCGTACCGTGACAGAAAGGTCGTGTCGGCGTAGTTGCTCAGGATGATGAAGCCGCCCACCAGCAGGAAGCGCAGCACCAGGGTCCAGAAAAACAGCCCGGTTTCATCCGCATAGATGTTCAGCCAGCTGCGCAGGGTTTTCAGCATTCAAGTCATCCTGTTTGATGAATTCCGGCTACGATTCCGTTTGTTAAAGCGCTTCCCTGGCCACTCTGAACCCGATGATCTTGATCCGGTTGGACGGGTGTGAATAGGCCCGGTTGGCGGAACGCAGGTCATACCATTTCGAAGCCCAGCCACCGCCGCGGCGCACCCGATGGTTGCCCTCGGATGGGCCCGTGGGGTCCTTGACGGGTTCCAGATCGTAATCGCCATACCAGTCCTGGCACCATTCCCAGACGTTGCCTTGCATGTCGTAAAGCCCCCAGGCATTGGGGGCAAAGGTCTTGACCGGGGCCGGTTTTCCGGCGTCAAGCTTCAGCGTATGCAGGTACTGCAGGCAGGCCCCCGACCCCTTTTTGTTCCCGTACATGGCTTTGTCGCACTCGATCTTGTCCCCCCACGAAAAAGGCGTCTGCGTACCCGCCCGGCAGGCGTATTCCCACTCCGCCTCCGTGGGCAGCCGGTACACCCCTTCGCCCCTCGCGTTGAGTTTCTCGATAAATTTCTGGCAGTCATTCCACGAAACGCGGGTAACCGGCATGTTGCCGGCGCCCCGTCGCCACCCAATCAGCGGCTTGCCCATGATGCTTTCCCACTGATCGACGGTCACTTCCGTGGACTGCATGTATATCGGCTTGGTCAGCGTGACGGTATGCTGTTCCTCTCCGCCGTGTCTGTCCCGCCCGGCTTCGTTTTCCGGGCTGCCCATGACAAACGTGCCTGCCGGAATAAGGACAAAGGTCATACCGATGGTGTTGCGATAGGTTTTTTCAAGGGCCAGGCTGGGTTGCGGACCCGCCAGCGCCGTCAGCAAAACCAGAAGGACAAGATAAAAAGGTGTGTGTCTGACTGTGCTGTTCGTGTGCATGACATCCCCCTTCACAGTTGCCGCCTCTTGTTGTGGTTAATTGAATATTATCACATATTACCGCTAAATAAAATTGAATTTACCCCTGTTTTCCATCCGCGGACAAGCCCTCGCCGGCCGGGGCACGGTTGCGATTCGAACGGGAAACTGATTGACACGCCGTTGCCCTTCCTCTATTTTTCCCGCCAGGAAAATGAAACGAGAAAGCGGTTGCCCAAAAAACATTCCGAATAGCGTCCATCGTAATCGAGTTTCAATCGGAACAGACTTATGGAAATCGATATCATCCGGATTCGTTCCCCTTTTTCTCATGACAGCGCCCTTTAGCCAAGATGAAACTGAAAATCCTGCCGACATGGCAACCCTGACGAGGCTGGCGCAGGCCGGCGCTTCTGAATGCCGGCTGATCCGCCGCGGTGATTTTCCGTCCGATATGGAGATGTCGCCTACCCCCTGCCGGTGGTTTCCCGACATTCAATCCCTGGGCCTCATGTGGGAAGGGGCGCTTCCCACTGCCCGGCAATTGACACAAATCACCGGCATTGAAGGCCTGAAATCGATTTTTTGGGAGGCCGGTTCCGGCCGGGCGGATGCCATGCAGCAGGTGTTGTGGCAGGCCTCTCGAAACGGGGTGTGGAACCACCTTGTGTTTTCGGCGCAAAACAGACGCGCGGATGACGCTCTTTTGGGGTTTGCCCTGAACAATCCCAATATCGTCAACTCCTACAGTTTTTGCGCTGACCGGATCGTCACCACCATCCCCGGGGTGGAAGAGCGCCTGGCATCCCTCCAAAAATACGCGCGGGTGAAGCCGCTGCCGGGAAAGCCGCTTTGGAAAACGTTGGGCACGCCAGAATTATTGCTACAATTCTTGAACCGATTCGGTCATCGGCAGGTTCGGAACTGGATGCTGATGAAAAAAGACAACCGGGTTCACCGCATCGGTCGGTCCATTGTCTATTGTTATCGTCGGCCGCACGAACTCCCCGAAGGCTTCATGGAAGAAATCTGCAAAATGGTGGGGGCCGGTGGCTCTGTTGCCATGCAGCAGGTCAGATACAACCTCGAAAGAGCCTTTCTGATCGCCTATGCCATGGAATTCAACTGCATCGTCGGCAATTCCAGCCTGAAGCACCCCCGACCGGCGTACATAACGAGGCTGAACCGGCAAACCGGACTCGATTTCACTGGCTACCTCGAGAGGGGATACACCTCCGTAAGGCCTGAATACAGGGGGGCGGCGATCGGAACGCGGCTGCTTGAAGGACTGACCAAACGCACCGGTGGGAAAAAACTCTACTCGATCATTGCCGAAGACAACGTCGCCACCCAGAAAATAGCGACCCGCAACCGGACGCGTAAGATAGCCACCTTTTTCAGTGAAAAAGCAGGCAAGGAAGTGGGGGTTTGGGTCCCCGAGTAAACGATTCTGCGCTCATTCCAGGGGGAATGCGCACAGAATCTTTTTTGTGACGCGGCTGCGCCGCTGTTATTACGGGCAGATTTGATGTACAGTGAGGGGGTTCCCGCGGGGTTGTCCCCGGGGTTTTCTGTTAATTGCCGGCAAACTGAACGCTTCGCCGCTATCAGAATTATTTACTTTGTGTTCTTTAGTGTCTTTGTGGTTGAAAAATGCAAATTGGCATCATCACCGTACGCGACGGCAGCTACCACCCCAACGGCCGGCTCATGGAGGCGGCGGCCGCACGCGGCCACCGGGCGGAGCTGATCCACCCCTACAGGCTGTGGCCCTGGATAGACAGCCGGGGGCTGGGATGCCAGGGAGAGCCGGATCCCCAATCCCTGGATGTGGTCCTGCCGCGCCAGGGAGCCACCATCGGCGATTCCAGCCTGGCGCTCCTCCACCACCTCGGCTGCATGGGACTACCCCTGGTCAATGATGCCGATGCCGTCCGCCTGTCCCGCAGTCAAATTTTAACCCTGCAGGCACTGGCGACCAGGAAGCTGCCGGTGCCGGAAACCCTGTTCGTCAACTCGCCGGCCGGCTTCGACAGGGCCGTCGTTCTGCTGGGCGGCTATCCCGTGGTGGTCAAACAGGTCAGCGGCCGCCAGGGTACCGGGATCCGCCTGGTGGAAGATAGCGCACGGGCGCAGGCGGTGATCGCAAACGAACTCGATCGGCGCGCCGGAATCCTGGTGCAGCGCTTTATCCCCCCCGCCAACCGCCGTGACATACGGGTAATGGTGGTGGCCGGAAGAATCGCGGGCGCCATGGAGATGAAACCCCGGCAGGGAGACTTCCGGGCCAACTTCCATCTTACCGGTGAAAGCCGTGCCGTCCGGCTTGCCCGGGGGCATGAAAAGCTGGCCCTGGAGGCGACCGGCGCCACCGGTCTGGACATCGCCGGCGTGGACATGATCGTAGACGGCCACGGCCGGAGCTATATCGTCGAAGTCAACTATTCGCCGGGATTCAAAGGGCTGGAAAAAGCCACCGGACTGGACATCGCCGGCTGCATGATCGATTGTGCGGCAGCCAAGTCCGGCGCCCGGGAGGCGGGTAAAATTAAAAAAACAAACACCAAACACTAAACACAATAAAATGCGCATCGAAAACCTCAGAATGGAAAACGCCGCCGGCCTCGTGCGTGCCGCCGCTACGGTCAGATGGGAAACCTGCCGGGAGCCGGACAAGAACATTTACATCGAAACAGAGGAAACCTTTGCGGAAAGCTTTTCCTGCAATCCGCATGCCTTTCTGGTGGGATGCATCATCCCGGCCATGCACTTCGGGGAGAAACGCCTGAAAATCGATGCGGCCGTCTGCCCCTACCTGAAGGAAGGCCTGGACCTGGTGATGGCCTTGATGCATGAATGGTCGCACGGAGCCTACCTTCCCCTGTCCCTGGAAACCGGCACCGCTTCGCTGGCTCCTTTTCAGAATATCAAACGCCAGGCCGGGCTATTCCTGTCCGGCGGGTTCGACTCCCTGGCCGCCCTGAGGCTCAACCGCCTGGCCTATCCCTCAGATCACCCCGGTTCGATCAAGGATTGCTACCTGGTACACGGCTTCGACATCGGCGGCGTCGTCGAACGCGGTATGAAATACCACGTGTTTGAGCGTGCCAAAGCGGCCCTTGCGGATGTGGCCGAGGATGCCAGTGTCAATTTGATTCCGGTGTATACCAACATACGCCACCTGTGCGATGAAAGGGATCTGTGGCTGAATTATTTCTTCGGTGCCGTGCTGGCCGCCGTGGGGCATGCCTTCGTCCCGCGCAACGACCTCATCTACATCGGGTCCTCTTACGATCTTCCCAACATACACCCCTGCGGGTCGCACCCCCTGCTGGATCCGGAATTCTCAAGCTACGATCTCAGGATCAGGCACCGGGACCTGCATCTCTCGAGGGTGGAAAAGCTGAAAATCGTAGCCGACTGGGAGGTGGCCTTTCAAAATTTCCGGGTCTGTCTGGCAAATGTCAAAGACCGCCTCAACTGCGGCAAATGTGAAAAATGCGTGCGCACCATGGCGGGCTTGGTTGCCATCGGCAAGCTGCAGGATACCGGGGCCTTTGTCGAGGACGACCTGGACCCGGACCTTTTGGCCAGCTTCAACATCCGCATTCGGGTGCGGGAGCCTTTTTACCGGGAACTTTTGCCGCTGCTTGAAAAACGCGGCCGTGGCGATCTGGTGCAAACGATCAAAAGCATGTTATGCAATGACCAGGTGGACTGAACGCATTTAGGCCTTGGATATGGGGCCTCGATAAGGTATATGCACTACACCAAGAATCATAAACGCTACCATTGGACCGAGCCTGAAAACATCGGTGAATGGGCCCGACGGGTGATCGCCGTCCGCCCCCTGGTGTTATTTCTCTGCATTTTTGCCCTGTTCATGTCGGAAATGCGTTTCGACTGGGTAGAACGAGTCGTGGGCTCCTTTCTGGTGTCCACGAACCGACAGCGACCGGAATCCGGCACCATCTGGGAAACCGGACGGCAGACACGCACGGCCAGAAAAACGCTCGAACAAATCGTGTCCGACCGGCGGACCTCTCAGGAGGAAACCAGGCAGGCCCAAAGCTTCAATGACATCGCCGCCACCATCCAGCCCGACCAGTGGGTCATGATCCCCCCCGAACGCTTTCGCCGGCTCTATCTCCAACTGGCTCCGGTCGCGGCCGAAAAAATCATACCGTCGCTGGATCTTTTGATGCTCATCAATGAAAACAACTGGGAGCGGACCTATTTTGAAAAAGAGGGCGACGGGCTTACGATTTACCTTCTCGACACGGAGAACCGGGTTCTGAGGCAGCTGGCTATACCGCCCCAATTGCTTCACGCTATGGGTGAAAGCCAGGTCGAATTCGACGAATCGCTTGACAGCCTGCCCCAGTTCTCGAATCGGATATACCCGGCCGCCACTTTTTTTAACGCCCTCAACAGCCTCAAGAGCGATCTGCGCCGGGAGGCCATACCACAACCCGACCGGCTGCTGCGTTCCTCCGGGAAAATTGTCAGGGTGGGCATATCCCGTCGGCCCACGTTCGGCTATGTCGAACTGGGATTTGAAATAGAGGATGCCGAACGGCATGCCGTTGTTCTGATGAACGGTAATGAGAGAGCTGTCCGGCAGTTGCAGTCCAGGCTGGAAAAAAGAACCATGGGGCAGCACAACAACGAAGCCCGGTAATGAAACGTGAAAGGTGAGACGTAAAACGTGAAGGGTGAGACGTGAGCCGTAAGGTGCAAGGGGTCTTCAGAGCTCCGGACACCCTGCGCCCTGCGCCGTAAACCGTATACCGCAAACCTTATACCCTGTACCGTGAAACGTGAAACGAGCAGCACGCCTAACGTCTTACGTCCAACGGTTTTTTGAACACATACCGAACACCGAACATCTATGACCAAAACGACCAAAATACTGCGAATCCTGACGACGCTTTTTTATCTGTCCGCTTTCACCGCCGGCATCGGTGCGCTGATCGTCGCCGGCATGTTCTTTTTCATCGTCAAAGACCTGCCCCGCATTCCCGAGCCCCTGAGCCGCATCATAGAGACCGAGCCCACCGAAATATTTGCGGCCACGGGGGAAAGAATCATGCTGATGGGCGGGCGCGAGGCCATCCCCTTGAACCGCGTTTCCCCGGACTTTATCAGGGCCATCCTGGCAACCGAGGATCACCGGTTTCCGGAGCACCACGGGGTCGACAAGCTCCGCACCCTCAAGGCCATGGCGATCACTCTGTTCGTACCGGGAAAGGTCCAGGGAGCTTCGACCATTACCCAGCAACTGGCTAAAAACCTGTTTTTCAGTTTCAAACGTTCTTACATGCGCAAGCTCCAGGAGTTGATGGTGGCTCTGCAAATAGAAGCCCGATACAGCAAAGACGACATCCTGGAAGCCTATGTCAATCAGATTCCCTTCGGCGTGGGGGCATACGGCATCGAGAATGCCGCCCAGACCTTTTTCGGGAAATCGGCATCCGACCTCAACCTGGAGGAGTCCGCACTTTTGGCAGGCATCCCTAAATCGCCCACGCGTTATAACCCGTATCACCACTTCGAACGCGCAAAAAAACGGCAGCGGGTGGTGCTTTCGAGGATGGTCGCCGTTAAATTTATTTCCCAACAGGATGCCGACCGCGCCTTCCGGGCCGACCTCCGACTCCGCCAGCGCCCTGCCAGGGCACGAACCGGAAGCTACTTTCTGGACACGGTGATCAAGCGGCTGGAAAAAACCTACGGACCGGAAGTCGTATTTCACGGGGGGCTTAAAGTCACAACCACGCTGGACCCCCAGATGCAGACGTGGGCCGCTCAATCCGTCCGGGATGGCCTGGAAAAGCTTGACGGCGCCATGGGTTTTGACGACGATTTTGAAGCAGTCGACCTGACGACCGAACAGCGTCCCCAGGGTGCACTGGTGGCGATACAGACCAATTCCGGTGCCGTCAAGGCACTGGTGGGCGGAAGGAACTACTCTCAGTCGGAATTCAATCGCGCCGTTCAAAACAACCGCCTTCCGGGTTCGGGATTCAAGCCGTTTCTCTACTACACCGCTTTTGAAAAGCTCGATTTGAATCCCGCCAGCGTATTCATAGACCGGCCGGTGAAAATTGCGCCGGCGGGCGCTCCTGTCTGGGTCCCCAAAAACTTCTCACGCGACTTTCAAGGGCCAATGATATTGAAGCAGGCCTTTTTGGATTCGGTCAACACCATCGCCGCCCAACTGGTGGAAAAGACCGGCCCGGAGGATGTCATCGCGACCGCCAGACGGTTCGGTATTAAAAGCCACCTCTCACCGGTTTACTCGGTGGCCCTGGGGACATCGGGTGTCAGCCCGCTGGAGATGGCGGCGGCTTATGCAACCCTCGCCACGGGCGGTGTCCGCCACGACCCGTTTTTTATCTGGCGGGTGGAGGACCCTTTTGGACAGGTATTGGAAGAAAAAATAGTGAGCGGTGAAAGATCGCTGGATCCATCCATCGCGTACCAGGTGGTGGACATGATGCGCGGTGTTGTGGATGACGGCACCGGCTCGGTGGTTCGGCGCCTGGGTTTTAAAATGCCGGCGGCAGGAAAAACAGGTACGACAAACCGTTACAAAGACGCCTGGTTTACCGGATTCACCCCCACGCTTTGTACTTCCGTGTGGGTGGGGTTCGACAGAAACATCGGATTGCGGGACAGCCGTAATATAGGCATTACCGGTGGACGGGGGGCGGCCCCCATATGGACCGAATTTATGAAGCTGTCCCTGGCCGACGAGCCGTCCCGGGAATTCAACATCCCCCGGGGCATCCACTTTGAAAGCGTCGACCCGATTACCGGGAAAAAAGCCGGCTACTACACCGAGAAGCCCGTGCGGGTTGCTTTGAGGAAGGGGCAAACCCTCGAAGGGGACCCCTTCGATCTTAATACACATTAAATTCTTTTTAATGATCTTTATCTTTTCCGGTTTATCCGGACTGGGGTTTATGTTTTAGGTTTTAAGTCGCAAAAGGCACAGCGCAGGCCTGTGAGCATCAAAAACCAAGAACCGATAGCCGCCTAAACCATAAAACGTAAAACCTAAAACTGAAGAATTGACCCATTGAGGCATCGATAGGCATGATCCACTTCCTTCGTCATTATACCGCACGGCTCTGGGCCAGCCTGATTTTGACTAGCCTGGCGGTACTCATAGGCTTCCCTGTGATCGGGGGGCAACAGGGTCCCTGGTTGGCTTTCTGGGCGGCCCTGGCAGGCTTTTTGGTGTTCTTTTTCCTGGTGGGCTGGATCGGCAATACCCTCGGCATACGGTGGATCGGCATTCTGATGCGTGAAGCCGGCATATGGGAGCGTGCCGGCAATTTCAGACGATCCGGAAAAATTTTAAAAAAGGCCGTCTCGATCTTCGACAGCTTTCTCATATCACCCGTGGCCCGGGAAGCATATTCCCGCGAGATCTCATCCCGCATGGCCCGCTCATACCTGTCCCAGCCTGAGCCGGGCCCGCAAGCCGAAGGGTTCGTCGTCGCCTACCTGCAGAGGCATCCGGAGGATGCCGAGGCCAGTGATATGTGGCTCGAAAAATCCGGCTCCCGTGGGAATCTGCCCGGAAAACACGAGGACCTGGTCTTTGCCTTGAGCGATGCCCAACCTGAAAACAAAGACCTTCAGCGTATGCTTGCCCATGCCTGTCTTCGGTCCGAACGCAGCGACTACCAGGCCATTAAAATCTACAAACGCATTATCGAAGACCCGGCACCCGGCGACCGCGGCATCGTCGACGACATCGCCTGGAGATTCTATCATGACCGCCGCACGGACCGCTTGGCCCTGCAGGCGTATCTGACGGCTTTCAAGGCCGACACGAATAAAAAGCGCCTTCTGGTAGGTATGGCCGCCTGCGTCGAACGCCTTGCGGTCGGTGACCGGACATCCCGTACGTATCAGGAAGCCGCAAAGCTGATTTCCAGGCTGGATGAAACCACGCTTGCCAAGATGCGGGCGAATTTTGCCCCGTCTCCTCCGCAAACCGCAGCCGCGCCCGATAAAAAAGAAGCGCTCAAAACGATTGCACGGACACTCCGCACGACCGCTTCCGCTCTGTCGGCCACCCTCATCTCGGCCCGCCGGGCCACGATCGGCGCCTATGCCTCCCTATACCACCATGTTAAGACCCACCGCCTGACACGGCCGGTATCGAAGTGGGCCGTCCTCGGTCTGGCCGGGGCCATCCTGGTCGTCCTGGTGATCAACACCGCCGGCCATTTGATCTCCTCCCAAAAGACGCTTCCTCCGCCGGAACCGAAACCGCCGGCGGCAATCGAGGTCACCGATCCCTTTACCCTGCAGGTGGCGGCCTATCTCAAGATGGAACATGCCGAAAAATTCGTCGCCACACTGAAAAGCATGGGGGAGGACGCCTACTACACCGAAGCCAGGAGTTCCAAATCCAACTGGTTTCAGGTGCGCATATCCCATTTCCCCACCAAAGAGGCGGCCCGCTCACACGGGGAGGCCCTCAAGTCCAAAGGCATCATCGATGACTTTTATGTGGCCAATTACCAGAAGCCCGGCCAGAAGTCCGAATAGATCCCCCGGGGTCGAGCCAGCGGCATCCGTCAGTGCGTGCAACCTGAGTGGAACGTTTCAAATCTTAAGAATGCTTAAAAAAACTTGGACGAATGCTATCTATTAGCACTCTTAAAATTTGAAGCGCGCAGATCAGGTGCCGTTTATTTCGCATTCATCCCTATTTTTTTCTTGAATTCATTCCGACCTGTAATGTAGAATACAGTGAATTCAGCACCATTTCAGATAGTTAATCTACCTTATAGACCCGGTGGTCATTGCGGTTCGTTTTTTTGCTCTAATAACATTCAGTTAGATCTAAAACGCACGACTATTTATGGGGAGTGGTTTCATTACCGCTTGTTGAACCGCGATGACGGGCGCAGTCGCTTTGAGCTTGCCGCGGGGAGCGTTCACCGCATCGTTGCAGCGTCGAGGTTCGATCAACCACCATCACAGCATTGAACCTGAACTGAGTGAAGTCAAGACAGCCAATGTATTCCTACCTAAAAACATATGGCTTTCCCTGCCTGCTTTTGACCTTTTTCATCTTTCTAAGTTGCGCTGTTCAACAGGATGTCCAGGTTAAAATAAAAAACGGCAAAAAATATGGCGTGGTCGAAGGCGCTTTCCGGCACCGCTGGTGGAACTATTACGAACGCGGCCTTTCCTTCGCCGCAGGGGAGTTCTGGGAAGACGCGGCTGCCGACCTGAGAAGGGCCGTCGAACAGAGAGATGCCGACCAGCGCATGGCCCGCACCTACGGGATGCACTTTGTCGATTATTTTCCCCACCGCGAGCTCGGTGTCGCCTATTTCCATCAGGAAAAGTACGATCAGGCCGAAAACGAACTCGAAACCTCCCTGGATATGGTGGACACGGGTAAAGCCAAGCACTATCTGAACCTGGTGCGCAAGAAAAAACTGGAGCTTTCCAAAGCGGATGCCGCACCGCCGTCCATCAGGCTGGAAGCGGCCGCTTTGCAGCGCGCATCCAACCGCTTTCGCTTCGAAATCAAGGGAGAGGTGGACGACGATTTTTACGCCCGTCGGATCACCATCAACGACGTACCCGAATTCATCGAGCTGTCCGCCAAGAAAATTCCCTTTACCAGAGAGATAAAGCTGAAAAAGGGGCTCAATGCAATCGATATTCGCTCCGCCGACCTGTTGGGCAAGACGACCGAAAAAACCATCGAAGTCTTCGGCGACTTTGAAGGACCCGCCCTGCAGCTGAAGAACGTCGCCGACGGCGACGAAGTAGCGCAAGCGACCCTTGTCCTCAGCGGCGCCCTTGCCGATGCCACCGGCATCACCGAACTGAGGGTCAACGACCGGGTGATCGCATACGACAAGGAAAAGGAGGTCGACTTCGCCCTGAATATCGACCTCGAACGAGGCGAAAATAAAATCCTGCTGGCGGCTGCCGACGCCGTTGGCAATGTCACCACAGGTGAGCTGAATCTTACCTATATGCCCCAGCTGGCAAACGAAATACGCCCCGGCCGCAATCGCTTCCTCGAGGCGTGCCGTGAGAGTCCCATCTTCCTGGCTTTTTCCGGAAACACGCTTTCTTCGCCTCCCGCCGGCATTATGTACGCAGCCGCTCAGTCAAAGGCCGCCTTTCGCCTCAACTTCAAAGACCTAACCGGGGAACAAACCGTCTACTACAACACCCTTTATGTCGACGGCACCGCGACAGGCACCTATGAAATCGATTCGGTCGCCGTCAACGGCGAGCCTCTCCTGATCATTCCGGGGCGCACCGTTTATTTTAATCAGCTTCTGGAACTAAAGGAGGGGCGGAACGCCATCACCATCGAGGTGACCGACGTAAAAGGCAACATTGCCGATAAAACCGCCGTCGTCAATTACCGGGTGCCCAACGTACAGCAGATAGGATCGCGCATGAGCCTGGCCGTTTTACCCTTCCAACTCAAAGGGGATGCCGGGGTGGCCAGTGAATTGGTCTACGACTACCTCATCGATGCCTTCGTAGACCAGGAACGCTTTCATATCGTCACCCGGGGCGACGAACTCGAAGCCGTCCTCCGGGAGCAGCGGCTGAGCCAAACCGACCTGGTTGACAAAAAAACCGCTGTACGTGTTGGAAAGCTGGTTGCTGCTGAAGCCGTCCTCATGGGCACCGTGCTTGAAACCGGGGATGCCATTGAAATTTTCGCCCGCCTCGTCAACACGGAATCATCGTCGGTTCTGGAAACCAAAGATGTCTTCGGCCAGGACAAGGCACTGCCCCAGATTCAGTATCTGACCAATGGCCTGGCCTTGAAGCTCAAACACAGCTTCCCGTTGATCGAAGGAATGGTAATCAAAGTCAGCGGCAACGAAATTTATGCCGACTTCGGCAGTTTCAAGCATATCAAGAAAGAGATGCGCTTCATCGTTTTCAAACAGGGGGAAATCATCAAGCACCCGGTTACCGGCAAGGTATTGGGCAGCGATACCAAGGAGCTGGGCGTGGCCACGGTGGTCAGTGTGTTCCAAGATATGTCCATAGGAAAATTAATCGCCGATTTTGAAGTGGGCGACATCCAGGTACAGGATCTGGTTATAACAAAATAACAGCGTGTACTGCGCTGTTTGGAAGATACGAAATGCGGCTATGCGGACGGAAATTGAAAGTCTATTTTTTTTCAGTCGGTTACATCATCCTTCTGTCGGCGGCTAATCCGGCAGTTTATGCAGGGAATCAGAACAGGGAGACTTTTCAGGCGGCGGAAGCCCTGCTCCAGAAAAAGCAGTTCACGGCGGCGCTGGCACGTTATGAAGAAGTCTTGACCCGTGAACCGTCGTTTGTTGCCGCCTATCGCGGATTGATTCAATGCTATGCCTCCCTGGGAGATCCGGAAGGGGGATCCGCTTTCGTAGAATCGCTTTATATCGAAAATCCCGACAACGCCGGTATCAACTACGGCATGGGCTACGCCTTGTACCGGCTCGGGAAATATCAACAGGCGGCATCCTTTTTCAAGCGGGCCACCGAACTGAACCCTGACCTGGCGGAAGCCTGGAACAACCTGGCGGTTATTTACCATTTCGTTGATCGCGATTATGAAAAGGCAAGGGAATACTATGAAAAAGCCATTGAACTGGGCCGGTGTTCTCACAATAAGCGGGTGATCGACATCGCCGGCGAAAATCTGGCGCATCTTCCCAGGGAGAAAGTAATCACCCCCATTACGGATGATTTGTCCCTAGAAGATTTTCTGAACCGTTTCATCGCTTTTGCCGAGGAAGGAAATAAAGACAAGCTGCAGGCCCTCGTTCTAGGGCAGCGTGACAACTGTCAGCTGGCCATGGATTGGCTCATGCAGCAGGTGCAAAAGGCCCGGAGCCGTCAAGACGAAAAAAGTGAATCCGGCGCCCTGACAATCGCCCGGCTTTTGGCCGGACAGTACCATCAAAGCTTTCAGAGCGATGACCTCTCGGAAAAGCTGGACCTCTATCAAGGGCCAACCAGGCAGTAAAAGGGGCATATCCCGATGCACAAAAAAATTAAAACAACCTGTGCCCGGTGCGGAAAGGATTTGCTCGTACCGGAGCAGGCGGCGGGCAAAAGCATTCTTTGCAGGGCCTGCCGGGAAAAGATGCAGACAGCACGCACGGTAGCCGCCAACACCGCCGACGAAACGCAGACGACTACCGTACAACTGCAGCAACGGACAGCCGCCACAAAAGTGATCAGAGACGTCTTTAAAATAGAACCCAGCATCGATTTGAGCGACACCACCACCGAACCCCTTCCTCCCGGCGCCGAGGCCCGTACCGATGCGGTCCGGAAATCGATCGGCGCCATCATATCTCAGGCCCATAAAGACACCAAATATATCATCGACAGGCAAATCGGAAAGGGAGGCATGGGTGCCGTTCTCGGTACCATAGACCAGGATATCCGCCGCAAAGTGGCCATGAAGGTGATGCTCCCCAAAAACAGGCGTGACACGCCCAAAATCAGGCGGTTTCTGGAGGAAGCCCAGGTCACCGGACAGTTGGAACATCCCAATATCGTCCCTGTTCATGAAATAGGCATTGACGAAAAGGCCAACGTATACTTCACCATGAAGCTGGTGCAGGGAGAAAACCTGGAAGCGGTCATCGGTAAGTGCCGCCGGGGCAATGAGAAATATCTCCGCAAATACACCCTGGGAGCTCTTCTTCAACTGTTTATGAAAGTGTGCGACGGCATGAGTTATGCCCATGCCAAGGGCGTTCTGCATCGCGATCTCAAACCGGAAAACATCATGATCGGCGGGTTTGGTGAAGCGCTGATCATGGATTGGGGACTCGCAAAAATAGTGGGGCAAGAGGAGGAAGCCGTCGACGCCCGTGGCACATTAGGGGGGGACGCCCGGCATCCCGTGACCGCAGAAGGAAAAGTAATGGGCACCCCTGCCTACATGTCGCCGGAGCAGGCTTGCGGCCACATATCCGAACTCGACAAACGCAGCGATCTCTTTTCCTTGGGGGGAATCCTATACAAAATCCTCACGTTCAGCCACCCTTACGAAGGTAAAACTATTCAGGAATCTCTGGAGCTGGCCCAGAACCATGAGCTCGTTCCACCCGACCAGCGGTCACCGGAAAGGAATATCCCGCCCGAGCTTGCCGCCATCTGCATGAAGGCCATGGCCTATGACAAGGATGACCGCTATGCCGACGCCACCGAAATCAATCATGACCTTCAGCTGTACCTGGACGGCAAAAGCGTTTCGGCCAAAAGGGACAGCCTGGTAACCAAAGCAAGCAAATGGATCGCCAGAAATAAGGTCGCCTCTGCGGGCATTGCGGCCGCGGTGATCTGTCTGGTTGCCGGCATGGTTGCAGCCACCCTGTATCAACATA
>JAJDNW010000021.1 GCA_022340465.1 Deltaproteobacteria bacterium
AACTATCGTCAGCTGTTACCCTGAGCCATGGTGTACTTCCCTCCGGCTCCGTTCCACCTGTATATTCCAGGTTATAGTTTGCAACCAAGATATCCGCAAAACTGAAGACCGGAAATGCCAGCAATAAGATGCATATTAACAACAAAGATCTTTTCATATAGCCCCCCCCCATACTCATGGTTTCTTAATTATTGGTTGGTTGAAAAATTATATGAAATTATAAGCGTCGGAAGCTCGTGCTTCTCATTTTGTGATGCAAATTTCATACCGTTAGGCCCATGCCATGCATAATATATTTAAAAATTGTATTTAAATTAAATTTCAATTAGTTATATCTATCTTCGCAAAGCAGAATACGGGTTCATTCAACCGATTTTGAGCCCAATTATGGAAATGACTTCATAATATCTGTGAACTAAATTACACAATACATAAAACGCCGGGGACATCCCTGATATATTGACATTTGACCCGGTTTGTGCTATGTGTTCGTTATGCCACGCAAAGCGCGCATAGATGCCCCCGGCGCCCTGCACCACGTCATCGTCCGCGGGATCGAGCAGCGGGCCATTTTTCGCGATGAAAACGATACGGAAAATTTTATCGAGCGCCTGGGAACCATCCTGACGGAGACGGCGACCCCATGCTTTGCCTGGGCCCTGATGGGCAATCACGTGCACCTGCTGCTGCGGACCGGGCTGGCGCCAGTGGCCGCGGTCATGCAGCGGCTTCTGACCGGGTACGCCCAGCGGTTCAACCGTCGTCACGGGCGCCGCGGCCGGCTTTTTCAGAACCGCTACAGGTCCATTCTGTGCGAGGAGGATGTCTACCTGCTGGAACTGGTGCGCTACATCCACCTCAATCCGTTGAGGGCCGGAATCGTGGAAAGCCTGGATCAATTGGCCTGTTTTACCGACAGCGGGCACGCGACCCTGATGGGGACGGCGGCGCACCCCTGGCAGGACACCGCCCACGTCCTCAACTGTTTCGGGAACAAGGTGACGGCTGCCAGAAAGGCCTATCTGGCATACGTCGAAAAAGGGATCTCCCGGGGAAAAAGGACCGATCTGACCGGCGGCGGGCTGGTGCGGTCGGCCGGCGGGTGGCGGATGCTGAAGGCGCTCAGGCGAAGCAACCGCCGCGTGAAGGGCGACGAGCGGATTCTGGGAAGCGGCGCGTTTGTAGCGGCCGTCCTCAAAAAGGCCGGCGAGGACTACGAGCTGCGCACCCGGCTGCAGGCGACGGGGCCGGACCTGGATACGCTGATCGACATGGTGTGCCGGCACCTGGAAATAGCGCCCGAAACCGTGCGCAACAACAGCAAATACCGGGATGTCAGCAGGGCAAGGGCGCTGGTCTGCTACCTGGCGACGCGCAAACTGATGCTTTCCAACGTGGCGGTGGCCGGGGCCCTCGGCATATCGGCGTCGACCGTCAGCCGGGCGGCGGCAAGGGGGCAAAAAGACGGACAACTGGAAACGATTCAGCAGGAGCTGCTCGGGGAGATGGGGCTCGAGCGCCATTGAGCGGGAACGCACGAAAATTGTCATGGTCGTTCGTGTGCTTTTCGACTTTCGTGTTTTCGTGATACATGGTCTTTAGCTTTTCCGGTTTGTCCGGGCTGGGTCATGCGACATGTATATTTGTGAAATTTATTACCTATTTATTGTGGAATAGGGTTCACATATTCGGCGTCCGGGGCGGGATAAAAAGGAGTTAACCGGTTAGAATTATATTAAAAAAATACACTCTTGTAAAATTCGCACGTTTCTTGCATATATGTGGCTAGTTAAGTGGATATTCAACGGCTTGCGCCGGAAACCGTAGCGGTGAAACCACTAACCTGTGAGGGGCTGATACTGCAATGAGAAGCAATGGCTTGCTGGATAACGGAGGAAGAAGGGCCGGGGGCGACAGGCGGGTGTTTTCCTATGCCATGCACATTCCCGAAAGGCGGACGGGTGACGACCGGCGCACCGGCACCGACAGGCGGCGCAACAAACGGGAAAGCTAGGCCGAATCCGCCGGCACGCGCTGTGCCGTGACCTTGCCGGCAGGTTTTTATAAGTTATATATAGATCGGGCAAACGGGGCAAATTCGTAGCGAATTTGCCTTTTTTTGGTTCACGGAATGCGGCTCAGGGCGCAGGGCGCAGGGCGCATGGCTCAAGGTGCAGACCGCTCGACGCATGATGTTTGAAGTTGCCTTGCGCCACACGTTTTACGTTTCACGTCTCACATTTCACGACTTAACATGTAATCACTTAACACGGGGTTACCGGATCACTCGGCCCCTTGAATCCTCGGACCCTCGGATCCCTATATCCCCTTTTCCCTCAGGCGCCTTTCCCCGAAGCGCATGGGCAGCAGGACGGCCAGGACACATATCAGGAGCACGAGCGTAAACGACCCCACGACCCACCCCCATTCCCACAAACCGAGCACGCGGCCGTGAAGGCTGGCCACGAACAGGTTGTAGACCGGGCCGGCTTCCAGCACGATGACCCCGCCGACGAAGGCGGCGCAAACCACCATGAAGAGGAGGCCGCCGAAACTGGTGACCGTCTGGGCCGGATTTTCCGCCTTGAAATTGGGGAAGGCGGCCCCGAAACCGATGCCGATGGCGATGACGCCGGGCACCATGCAGAAGATGGAAATGGTGGACAGCGCCATCATGAAGGCGGTCACGTTGAGAAAGATGTTGGTGGCCACGATCAGGATCTCGGTCAGGACCAGCAGGGGGAGCATGTAGATGAAGAACTTGATCCACATGAAGCTGCGAATCGTCAGCGGGCCCGATTTCACCAGCCAGAAGGCCTCGTTTTCGTTGCTCACCGCCGGGTAGGCAAACCGGCCGGTCACGGCGATGAGGACGAAGGCGGCCAGGCCGACATTGAGGAAGGAGAGCAGATTCTGCAGGTAAAAGGTGTTGATGGGCGCTTTCTCCAGGGGCAGCGCCTTGAAGTTGAACACATAGATCAGCACCAGGGCGCCGATGAGAAAGAGTTGGGACCACTGGGTCTGGTCCCGGAAAAAGGACTTGACCTCCTTGACGGCAAAGGCTTTGACCGGGCCGGGCAGAAAGGCGAAGATCAGGTCGCCGGTGGTGCGGTTTTTGAACAGCCGTGCGGCGGAGGTCTGGGCCTTGGAGATGCCCTTGTGGTAGAAGGCGTCGGCAAAGAGGATGCAGCTAAAGACCGTCAGGCCCACGAAACTCCACGCCAGGGCCATGTGAAAAAGGCCCTGGGAGACATTGCCCGTCAGGGCGGCCCGCATGGCGTCGTAGGCCCAGGTGCTGGGAAGGTAGGGGGTCTCCGGGGTCCGCAGGGCCGACAGGTAGAGCATGACGGATGAGAAGGTTTCCGGGTCGACCATCCTTTCGGGCCGCAGCAGGCGGAAGGCCAGAAAGAGGATCAAAAAAAGGATCAGGCCCAGCAGGATGAAAATGTTGCGGATGCGGTTGGCCGGGACGACGATCACGGAGGCCATGACCACGATGACGCTCAGGCCCGAAGCGATGATCGCCAGCGTCAGGATCGAGGAGAGCACGGTGACGTAGTAAAAGGGCCCGCCCCGGAAAACGATGCCGTAGGCGATGAACACCGGCAGGGTGTAGACCACCACCATCCAGGCGCTGTCCACGGTGCTTTCCGTCCAGCGGGCCAGGAAGATGCGATGGCTTTCCACGGGCAGGGCGTGGACGAGATCGAGGTCCTTGCTCAGAAAGAGCTTGGAAAGCGCCGTCAGGATGCTGCTGAAAACGAGCAGGGACAGCAGCGTGATGAGCATCATGGAGAGCAGCTTGAAGGCGATGATTTCCCCCAGCGTTTCGATGCTGTCGAAGTAGCGCAGCACCCTCAGGGACACGGCAAAGATGCCTCCCCACAAAAGCAGGCCGACGGCCCCCATCACGGTCAGCTTGACCCAGCGGCTGCGCCTGCCGCCGAAGAGGGTGCTGTTTTTGACGCTCAGCAGCCTGGGCCGCAGCAGGGTGACGACATCATGCATTTTGAGTCAGCCTCAGAAATACCTGTTCGAGATTGGCGTCGCTTTTCCCGGGATCCCGTATTAGCCGGTCCGGCGTGCCGGCCGCGATCATGCGCCCCTTGTTGATGATGCCGATGCGGTGGCAGACGTCTTCGGCGACCTGAAGGGTGTGGGTGGACAGAAACACGGTGACCCCCTGGCCGGCCAGGCGGCGGAACAGGTCTTTCACCAGCTTGATCCCGCGCGGGTCCAGCCCGACCATGGGTTCGTCGACGATGATCACCTCGGGGTCGTGCAGCAGGGCGGCGGCCATGATCAGGCGCTGCTTCATGCCGTGGGAATAGGCTTCGATGAGCTCGTCGCCCCAGTCGTCCAGGGAAAACATTTCCAGGTTGCGGCCGGCTTTTTCGGGAAAGGCGCGCGGGTCGACGCCGTACAGATCGGCGATGAACTTCAAGAATTCCATGCCGGTCAGTTTTTCGTAGAGATAGGGCCGGTCGGGGATGAAGCCGATTTTGTGCTTGGCCGCCTCGGGGTGCTGCATGATGTCGAGGCCGCAGATCTGAACCGTGCCCGCGGTGGGGATCAGGATACCGCCCATCATTTTGATGGTGGTCGTTTTGCCCGCACCGTTGGGACCGATGAATCCGAATATCTCTCCCCGGGAGACGGTCAGGTCCAGGTCTTTGACCGCTTCGGTTCGACCGTAGCGTTTGCTGATGCCTTTCAGTTCGATCATGGGTTCATTCCGTTCCTTCCAGGATGGTAATGCCGATTTTTCCGATGAGCCCCAGGATGTTGAGCTGGTCCTCCTGGGCGCCGCCGGCCAGGCGTATGTGGGTCACATCCGCCGGCAGTTGATTGAACAGCGCATCCGCGGTGATCCACCGCTCGCGGCCCAGGTCGACCAGGTTCCAGGCGTGGTAGTAAAAGCGGCCGTTGAGGTAGACCAGGCCGGCCTCGACCTTGGTCGGCAGGTAGACGGCCCTTGCCAGGGCGGCGAACAAAACGGCGTGTTCGTTGCAGTCGCCGACGCGGTTCTCCAGGGTGGAAACGGCATCGGGCAGGGACAGCACCGGCCGTTTGCGGATATGTTTCTGGATCCAGGCCATGATCTTGCGCGATTTTTCCAGCGCGCTGTCGTCTTCCCCGGTGATGTCGTTGGCCAGCTTGACGATGGCGGGATGGTTGGACTGGATGAAGGGGCTGGGTTGCAGGAAGGGATGCTTCGACCAGCGCCGCATTTTCCAGGCGAACGCCGTGGGCAGGTTGTCCAGCGATTCCTTTCGGATGGTGAGCACGCCGTCGGCGAATGCCTGTCGCCCGCCGTTGAGACGCACCTTCTCACCCGTCAGCCCCGTGATGCGGGCCTTGAAGCGCTGCAGGGCCGCCGGGTCGGAGATCTTCCTGTTGGCCGGCACGGATGCCAGGTCGGTCAGGTCCTGGCTGGATTTGACGGGCAGCCGGCTCATGGCATCCTCCTGTGTCGTATTTACCAGGCTGATGCCCAGCATGCCCGTTTCCTTGAGAATGTTTCCATGGGCGTCGATCCAGGCCAGCTGGGTGGATCCCTTGAACCGCAGGGATATTTTCGTGGCCTCGACCGTGCGGCCCGGCAGGACGATCTCCTCCTTTTCCAGGACCGTGAGCGTGATCGATTCCTGGCCCATGGCCACCGGGTCGAAGACCTTCAGGGTAACGCTCTCGCCCGGGTGCAGATTTCCGGCCGAAGCGGCCTGAACGATGCCGGACGTGAAATAGATTTTTTCACCCAGGGGGATTTCGACCGTCTGCTGCGAGCCCTTGGCGCCCACATCGAGGGTCAACGCATTGCCGTTGACGGTTCCCCGTGCAATAAAGTCGAAGCGTCCCGAGGAGACTTCGTAAGTAAAGGAGGAGAGGGAAAAATCCTCGTTCAACTGCCCGTTCGATTTCAGGCTGATATCCTGAACCAGGCCCATGGTGTTGATGCGCATGAAAACGGTTTCACTAAAACGCAGCCCGTCCCGGGCCCTGACATAGCTGGCATGGGAGAATCCGATTTTATTGCCGTTCTGGAGAATGTTCATCCAGGTGTTTTTGTCGGAAAAATTTTCGGCCGCAGTCAGCGCGCCGGCCTGATGTTGCTTTGCTTTCGGTGTAAAGACGCCCATACGCACCAGCAAGAGCGCGCAGAAGAGGAGCGCGAAGCATACGGCGGCCATCCTGATCGGTTTTTTCCTGTGTCGGCGCATAAGGCGTAAGGTAACGAATATTATGGTTTTGTCAAGAAATATAGATATATGTGGGTATGGGCGCATATGGGAATGGGTGAAAAATTCCTTTTTTGATGATATTTCATTTGGCACGCCATCGACAACGTTTCTTGGCGCTTGATTTTGGATCCTGGTTGTTCAATGCAACCCGTATCGAGTATCCAGCATCCGGCTTGACAAAAAAGGGCGCGAGCCTTAACTTCAACAATCTGAAGAGGATGCATTCGGATCAAAGCCTTGGAGCAAAAAACACTTGGCCCTTGCACCCCTCCGAGTCTTGCATCCTGAAGATTAAATGAAGGGCCGGGGAGTTTTAGCTCAGACCCCCCGTCATCCCTGCGAAGGCAGGGATCCAGAAAGCGATCAGCCATAGGCCCTGGATCCCCGCCTTCGCGGGGATGACGTAACAAACACCCCGACGACTCGGTTCAATAGTCAACATTTGCAATGCTCAATTTAGGTCGCAAGCTGGTTCTGCCTCCTGGTTGAGGTCAATATGGTCGGCAATAACCATGGCACAGATTATAAAGGTGGTCGGGAAATCGAACTCGGGAAAAACGACGCTGATAGAAAAGGTCATTCCCGAAATGAAAAAACGCGGATACCGGGTGGGATCGGTGAAGCATTCCCATCACGGAATCGAGATCGACCAGCCGGGTAAAGACAGCTACCGCCACAAGATGGCGGGGGCCGACACCGTGGTGGTCGCTTCGCCCGATGAATTCGCCGTGCTCAAAAAGGCGAAGACCGACGATCTCGACAATCTGGAACATTTTTTTACCGATGTGGATCTGGTGCTGGTCGAAGGCTACAAGCGCGCGGACCGGCCCCAGGTGGAAGTTTTCGACCGGAAACGCCACGAGGAGCCCTATGCCTTGAGCAGCGACAACGGGATCGCAGGACAGATGTTCGCCTTTGTCAGCGACGATGACGTTGTCATCGAGGGTGTGCCCCTGTTCAAAAGAGATCAGGTGACGGAACTGTGCGACCTGATCGAAAGGAGATATCTGAAAAAATGAAAGAGATACTGATCGTTCTGGCGGTGATGGGGGTGTGGTTTCTTCTGCAGGCCTATATCCTGCCGAAGCTGGGAGTGCCTACCTGAATGAGCAGTGCCTGTCAGGTGCCAGGCAAGCCAACGGTCGTCGAACCTGTGGATCAGGAGACAGGCGCCGGCAACACCGATCAACCGGCCGGAAAGGACTGATTCCGGCGTCACCCGGACCTTTGAAAGCCCCTGCAGACGACGGCAGGGGCTTTTTTTGTTGGAACTCTCAAAAGCGATAGATTAGTGGCATGAATAGTGGCGAATTATTTCCATTGTATGTATTTCGCGGCAGCCGCCGTTTTTTTCAGGGCTGAAGCCCTGGGCTACATTGCTGCAAGCCGGTGGCGCTTCGCCCTCAGGGACCTTGCCTATGAAAGCCTCCGGCTTGCGAAAGGTCGAAATAAGGAAAAAATAGCGACCAAATCGCGTTACATACCATCGTGGAACACGATGTTATTTTCAGGAGGAGAGGCTCCGGTCAAACACCCGGCGATCCTTGAACTCCTCTTGCTTGGCGTCATTCCACTGGGCAACCGGTCTCAAATAGCCAACCACCCGCGAATAGACCTCGCAATCCTGATAATTTGTCAACGCCGGTTCCTTGCGAAAGCACCGGTCGCACTTGAGGAAGAAATTGTTGCGCTGCGGTTCATAGACGCTGCCGCCTTGGATGTGGATGCCGTCCGCCCGGGGGACGGCGACGACGCTCACCTCCTCCCGGCAGTCATGACACGCCCCCTCCCACGCAAGAGAGTCGTTTTCGGGGTTGTCGTCGAAGAGTTCGTGCAAGCGTTCGATGGTCATCTGGGACATGGGGTTTTTCTCCTATCGATTTACGTAAGTCAAGCGTCGGGAATTTTAGCTTAAAACCTTTGTCATTCCTGCGGAGGCAGGACACGCAGTGATGCGTCAGCGCTATCCAGAAAGCGATTAGCTGAATGCGCTGGATCCCCGCCTGCGCGGGGATGACGTCAAAAAACAGCCCGACGGCTCAATTAAGTATGGGTTGCAGACAACGGCCCTTCCTTATCGTAAATACATATAGTGTGTCAAGGGAAGTTGTGTACAACATATAGCGCTCCAAAGGCGATGGCGGGTTAGCGAGTTACTTGAGTTTGTTGGGTTATTGGGGTTAGCGGGTTCAATGGGTTTGCCGGTGATTCGGCGAACACAACAAACCCAGCGATACTTGAACCGGGATAACGGGCGCATTCCCTGCAGCTTGCTGCGGGGAGGGTTCAATGTTATGGGCTGACGGCCAGGGTATTTATTCGCCGGTTTAATATTTGGGCTTGAACATGTTCGCCGCTATGCATTAGAAACAGATATCGGCATCGGTTCACTGTTTATACGTGCAAATCTGAAACTTTGGTAATATAGAAGCGTAAATGAATGGGCCGCTTCAAACAGGAGGAATGCCACACATGGTTCACCCGGGCCGCTACAATGCCGTAACGGACGTCGCAGGGATCGAGGTCGGCCACTACACGAACCGCGACGCCGTCTGCGGCGTGACGGTGGTGGTCTGTGAAGAGGGGGCTGTCGCCGGGGTGGATGTCCGGGGGGGAGCGCCCTGCACCCGCGAAACGGATCTTCTCAGGCCGGGCAACCTGGTGGAAAGGGTTCAGGCCGTCGTGTTGACGGGCGGGTCGGTGTACGGATTGGCCGCAGCGGACGGGGTCGTGCGCTGGCTGGAAGAGAAAGGCTGCGGTTTTCAACTGGACGACACGCACGTGGCGCCGATCGTGCCGGCGGCGGCGCTGTTCGACCTGGGGCGCGGCGCCGATTTCGTTCCGCCGATCGACGCCTCCTGGGGAAAAGCGGCCTGCCGGTCGGCCGGCTCCGGACGGGTGGCGACTGGCAGTGTGGGGGCCGGTACCGGTGCTCTTGCCGGAGGGATGAAAGGGGGACTGGGAACCGCCAGCGTCGTTCTGGAAACGGGCATTGTCGTGGCGGCCCTGGTGGCGGCCAATCCCCTGGGAACGGTGGTAAACCCCCAAAGCGGCGTGCTGTGGGAGCGTGGCCTGGAACTCGGCGGCGAATTCGGCGACCAGGGGCAACGACGGGTCAAACTGCCGCCGCCCGCGGCGGCCGCCGGCGGCAACACGACCATCGGGGTCGTGGCCACGGACGCGATACTGGACAAGGCCGGGGCCCACAAGGTTGCCCAGATGGCCAATGCCGGCATGGCCAGGGCCATCCGCCCCATTCACACCCTGTTCGACGGGGACACGGTTTTCTGCATGAGTACGGGCAGGAAGGCCCTGCCGGAAACCGAGGATTTCGTCACCGGCAAACAGGGGGAAGCGATCAACGGGCTGGGGAGCGCGGCGGCCGACTGCCTGGCGCGCGCCGTCATCCATGCGGTGCTGGCGGCCGAAAGCCTGGGCGGCATGACGGCTTTCAGGGACCTGGAGGACCTATAAATGTTCATAGACCATTGTGTATGCACAACGAACCGGATATGATGGCCCGTAATTTTGGGTGGTAACTACAAAAAAATGAAAAATTATTAAAGGAGGAAAGTCATGAAAAAAAACCTGTTGATCATCGTTCTGCTGACCTTGAGCCTGGCGGCCGGCAACGTACTCGCGGCAACGCCCCAAAAAGGCGGCAGCCTCGTGGTGTGCCAGCCGGCGGAACCCTCGGGACTGGATCCGACGGGAAATACGGCTGCGGCCATTGACAGGGTGGTTTATTCCAACATTTACGAAGGCCTGATCAAGGTGAACAGCGACGGCGAGTTCGTTCCCGGTCTGGCCACGTCCTGGGACGTGACACCGGACGGCCTGACCTACACCTTTCACCTCAGAAAAGAGGTCAAGTTTCACAACGGCCAGGATTTCAACGCGGCCACGGCCAAGTGGAACCTGGAACGCGCCATGGATGAAAAGACTGTCAACGCCCATCCCGAATACTTTCGCGGCATTGCCAAAATGGAGACGCCGGACGACAACACCCTGATCCTGACCCTCAAGGATGTGGACGCCCTCTTCATCGCGCACATGGCCGAAGGGGACGCCGTCATGCTGCCCATGGTGGGCTACAAGGGCGCCAAGTCCAACCCGGTCGGCACCGGCCCGTTCAGATTCGTCAAGTGGGTGCGGGGCGACCGCGTGGAAATGGCGCGGTTCGACGGCTACTGGAACCCGGAGCTGCCCTACCTGGACAAGGTCACCTTCAAGTTCATCGGGGACGCCAGCGCCCAGCTGGCCGCCCTCAAGGCCGGGGACATCGATGTGATCGGCTACATTGCAGCGCCGGAGTCCGCCCTGTCGCTGTCCAAGGACGAGCGCTTCAAGGTGTTCGCCGGTACCAGCACGGCCGAGGTGATCATGTCGACCAACAACAAGGCCGCCCCCTTCGACAACAAGAAGGTGCGCCAGGCCATGGCCTGCGCCATCGACCGTCAGGCCGTGGTGGACCTGGTGATGTTCGGGTACGGCACGCCCATCGGCTCCCACTGGTCGCCGTCCACCCCCTACTACGTGGACCTGACCCAGAAATTCGCCTACAATCCGGAACGGGCCAAGGCGCTCCTGGCGGAAGCCGGCTACCCGGACGGGTTCGAGGCCACCATCAAGCTTCCGGCCATCTACAGCTATTCCAAGCGGGCGGGCGAGGTGATCGCGGACATGCTCAGCCAGGTCGGCATCCGGCTGAACATCGAGATCGTGGAGTGGGGGCAGTGGATCGAGCGTATCTTCAAGAAAAAGGAGTACCAGCTGACCATGATCGGTCACGTGGAAGCCTGGGACATCGGCATCTACGCCAACCCCGACTACTACTTCCAGTATGATTCCCAGGAATTCAGGGATGCCTATGCCAAGGCCCTGAGGGCGCCCAACGAAGCGGAAAAGGCCAAGTGGTTCGGCCGGTGCCAGGAGATCATTGCCGACGATGCGGTCAACGGCTTCCTGTTCTCCGCTTCCGGACTGCCGGCCATGCGCAAGGAAGTGATGGGCTGGTGGGAAAACTACCCCACCATCGCTCTTGACTGCACCGCCGTCTGGCTACAATAACATTGCTGCGCAATTTTATTTTGAAACGCGGCTGCGCCGCTCAACAACGGATTACAGCCCGCCGACGCGGGCTGTAATCCGTTATGATTTCGAATTTCAATTTTAAAATCCGCATGCATTCATGACCCGATATTTCCTAAAAAAACTGATCACGCTCGTGGTGCTGCTGTTTCTGGTGTCCATCACGGTGTTTACCGTCCTGTTCGTCCTGCCGGGCGACCCGGCACAGATCATCCTGGGGATGAACGCCACCGAGGAAACGCTGGCCAACCTGAGGACCGAGCTGGGGCTGGACAAGCCTTTCTGGGAGCAGTACTGGGTGTGGATCGCGGACACCCTGTCCGGCAGGGGCAGCTGGTCCATCAACTACGACATGCCCGTGTACGACCTGATCCTGTCGCGGTTGGCCGTGACCGGGCCGCTGGCGCTCATGGCCATGCTGATCGGCATCGTGATATCGGTTCCCCTGGGGATATATGCCGCCCGTCACCAGAACCAGCCCGGCGACATGACGGTGATGTTTTTCACCCAGCTGGGCCTGGCAACACCGGAGTTCTGGCTCGGCATCCTGCTCATCCTGCTGTTTGCCGTCAAACTCGGGATCTTTTCGGCCGGCGGGTTTCCGGGGTGGTCCACGGACGTGTGGGGATCTTTGAAGGCGCTGCTGCTGCCGTCCTTTGCCCTGGGCGTGATCCGCGCCTCCATCCTGGCGCGCCTGACACGCTCGTCCATGCTGGAAGTCCTGCGGGAAGACTACGTGCGCACGGCACGGGCGAAAGGGCTGCGGGAAAGATCCGTGGTGTATGTGCATGCCCTGAAGAATGCGCTGGTCCCCGTGCTGACCATATTGGGGCTGCAGCTGGGGCAGCTTTTGGCCGGGGCCATCATCATCGAGAACGT
>JAJDNW010000022.1 GCA_022340465.1 Deltaproteobacteria bacterium
TCCCAGCTTAGTTCCAGGGGGGATGTAAGGAGGTAGGTGTTTTGGTTGAAATCCTCCGGTCCGAACACTTCGATACCATTGACCAGGATCGAGGCACTGCTGATGCCGTCTTCGATTCGTTTGTCACCGTCACTCTTTCCGTTTCTCACGACAATGGTGCCGTAACCGGGAACGGCGCGGAACGTATTTTCATATGTGTCCGGTGCATCTGAAAACCTGAGATACTGCTGGGGACCGAGCAAGGTGGTTTCCCCACCGAATGCGGACGGCATCGAAGCGAGGGCGGCAAAGAAAAGGACAAGGATAAAAAAAGCGGCTTTTTTCATGATTTCCTCCTTTGAGGTTCGTTCGAATTTTTTCTTGTGTCATGATGCCAAAGGAAAAATAAAAGGCAATCCTGCAAAGTTTCCCAAAATATACGGTAGTAATTTAGGTGTTATGGAGGGAGCTCATTCAAGCTTCGCGGTATTGAACAATTGAAACCCCGGTGTTATGGATATCGAACCGGTGTGGAAAAGGCGCTGCAAAAGGGGGCTGTATCATGATCGACTCATTTTCTTTCGGAGCCATGGTGATCGACGGGCATGCCTACCATTCCGACCTGATCATCTATCCGGACGGGCGGATCCGGGATTCATGGTGGCGGGGCAGGGGGCATGTGCTGTCGATGGGTGACATCGTTGACCTGGTGGGGATGCGCCCGAAAATTATCATCGCCGGGACGGGTGTCGACGGACGGATGAAACCCGAAAAGGGCCTCGAGAAGCACCTGGCGGAAAAAGGTGTGCAATTGATGGCGGGCCCCAATAAAAAGGCGGTGGACTGGTTTAATGGCTTGCACGCATCCGAGAGGGTCGGTGCCTGTTTTCACCTGAGCTGTTAAAACCTAAAATCGTTCAATTTAGGCGAAATATTCCTAAATGTTCCGATTCATATTGACTCGCCTGAAGTTTCCCTGTAATTATCTAAGTTTATTGATTTTATCTGAAAACTAAAAAAAGATTCAGGAACAGCGATGATACAGCTCATCAGAGGATTCAAGGACATATTGCCGGGTGAGGTCGAGGTGTGGCAGCACATCGAGTCAGTGGCCCGGGCGCTTTTCGAGGATTTCGGATTCAAAGAGATCCGCATTCCCATCATGGAGAAAACCGAGCTTTTCGCCAGAAGCATCGGGGAGGATACGGACATCGTGGAAAAAGAGATGTACACGTTTCCAGACCGCAAAGGCGACCTGATCACCTTGAGGCCGGAGGCCACGGCATCCATCTGCCGGTCATACATCCAGCACAAGATGTACGCCGACGACCCGGTCAAAAAATTTTATACCATCGGGCCCATGTTCCGCAGGGAGAGGCCTCAGAAGGGGCGTTACCGGCAGTTTTATCAGATCAACGCGGAAATATTCGGTGTGGGATCGCCCCTGGCGGACGTGGAGCTGATTTTTCTGCTCAAAACCCTGTTCGAGCGGCTGTCGGCCGGGGATGTGGAGGCGCACATTAATTCCCTGGGATGCCCCGAATGCCGCCCGGTTTTCAAAACCGCCCTTAAAACGTACATAGCGTCCCACGCGGATTCGCTCTGTTCGGACTGTGCGCGGCGCAAGGACCGCAACCCTTTGAGGGTTCTGGACTGCAAGGTGCCGAATTGCAGGCAAGCCATGGAAGAAGCGCCCTCCATCATCGACCACCTGTGTCCGGCCTGTGCACAGCATTTCGATGTGGTACAGGCATCGCTCGATTCTCTGAAGGTACCCTTTGTGGTGGACAAACGGCTTGTCAGGGGACTGGACTACTACACCAGGACGACGTTCGAAATTCAGACCCGTTCCCTGGGTGCTCAGAGCGCCGTTGCCGGCGGGGGGCGCTACGACGGGTTGGTGAAGATGCTGGACGGGCCGGAGATGCCGGCCACCGGGTTTGCCATCGGTTTCGACCGCTTGACCGAAGTGGCCGCCCTGGACAGGGACGCCTATATCAAAAAGCCGGACCTGTTCATTGCCGCGCTGGGCGAGGAAAGCGGTTCTCAAGCCTTCGAGTGGCTTTGTGCATTGGGGGCCATGGGGATGCGGGCCGAAATGGATTTCGAGGGCCGCAGCCTGAAAAGCCAGATGAAGCGCGCCGGGAAAAGCGGTGCGCGCTACACCCTGATCGTGGGCGAAGACGAGCGGCGGAAAGGGGCGGCCATCCTGCGCGACATGCATACCAGAGAGCAGGTGGATGTCCCGCTGGACAACCTGGTGGAAAAACTGATACCGCTGATCCGGTAAATCAATCTAATTCAAGGGCCGGGGAGTTTTAGCTTAAGCCTTTTGTCATTCCTGCGGAGGCAGGACACGCAGTGAAGCGTCAGCACTATCCGGAAAGCGATTAGCCGAATGCTCTGGATCCCCGCCTGCGCGGGTATGACGGAATAAACACCCCGATGGCTCGTCTAATTGGATATATTTATCAGGCTTGGAAAAAATAATCGAAGATAATAAGCATTGGAAAGGGTTGCTGTGCATCCATTTCAACGCCGTAAAAATGCGGCGTGCCGGTGTGAACTGTCGATCGCAGAAATTTGTTTCTAATGAATGAGAGGAGCGACCATTGTCAGATAATCTTGGAAGTATGCGCAGGACCCATCACTGCTGCGAACTCGGCGGTGCGGACATCGACAGGGAAGTGGTGCTCATGGGCTGGGTGCAGCGCAGGCGCGACCACGGCGGGGTTATATTCATCGATCTGCGGGATCGAAACGGCATTACCCAGGTGGTTTTCAACCCGGAGTTGGACTCCGAGGTCCATGCCAAGGCGCATGTCTTGCGCAGCGAGTACGTCATCGGGGTGCGGGGAAAGGTGGAAAAGCGGCCCGAGGGCATGATCAACCCCAACCTGGTCACCGGGGAAATCGAAGTGCTGGTGACGGAGCTCAAGATATTGAACCGGGCGGCCACACCACCGTTCCAGATCGAGGACACCGTGGATGTCTCCGAAACCATACGGCTGCAGAACCGGCATCTGGACCTGAGGCGGCCGCAACTGCAGAAAAGCATCATTACCAGGCATAGGGCCGCCGCCGCCGTGCGCCGCTACCTGAATGACAAGGGATTCATCGACGTGGAGACCCCTTTCCTGACCCGCAGTACGCCGGAGGGGGCGCGGGACTATCTGGTCCCCAGCCGCGTGAACCCGGGCCAGTTTTATGCCTTGCCCCAGTCGCCGCAGATATTCAAGCAGCTTTTGATGATAGCCGGTTTCGACCGGTACTATCAGATCGCGCGCTGTTTCCGTGATGAAGACCTCCGGGCGGACAGGCAGCCTGAGTTCACCCAGATCGATATCGAAATGTCATTTGTTGGAGAGGACGATATCATGGATCTGGGCGAGGGCATGATCCTTTCGCTTTTCAAGGAGGTCCTGGGCGTCGAACTGGCGTCGCCGTTTCCGCGGCTCACCTATGAAGAGGCCGTCGACCGGTACGGGCTGGACAAGCCGGACACCCGTTTCGGCCTGGAGCTGAAGGAGATTTCCGATATTGTCGAGAATTCGGGCTTCAAGGTGTTTTCGTCGGTGGTGAAGAAGGGCGGCATGGTCAAGGCGCTCAACGCCAAGGGCTGCAGCGGTTTTTCGCGCAAGGAGATCGACGACCTGACCGAGTTCGTGGCCATTTACAAGGCCAAGGGCCTGGCCTGGATCAAGGTTCGCGAGGACGAGTGGCAGTCGCCCATCACCAAGTTTTTCAGCGATGAAGAAAAGGCGCGCATGAAAACCAGACTCGACATGGAGCCCGGGGACCTGGTTTTCTTCGTGGCCGACCAGCCCAAGGTGACCAACGAGGCCCTGGGACACTTAAGGAACCACATCGGCGCTAAACTGGGTCTGATCGATCAGGATGCTTTCAATTTCGTCTGGGTGACGCATTTTCCGCTGATGGAATACGACGAAACGGAAAACCGCAACCAGGCGCTGCACCACCCGTTCACCGCTCCCCTGGAGGAAGACTACGACAAGCTGGAATCCGACCCCATTGCGGTCCGGTCGCGGGCCTACGACCTCGTGCTGAACGGTTTTGAAATCGGCGGCGGCAGCATCCGTATTCACCGCAAGGAGGTTCAGGAGCGTGTGTTTGATGCCCTGGGATTGACGCCGGAAACCTACGAAGAGAAGTTCGGTTTTCTGATTTCCGCCCTGGAGTCCGGGGCGCCGCCGCACGGGGGGATCGCCTTCGGGTTCGACCGGTTGGTGATGCTCATGTGCGGTCAGCCCTCCATACGGGACGTCATCGCCTTTCCCAAGACGCAGCGAGCCGCGTGCCTTTTGACCAGCGCGCCGTCCGAAGCCTCCAAAAGCCAGCTGGATGAGCTGTGTCTCAAGGTCAAACCGATCGCCACCTAAATAATTAAACCGGCAAATAAGTAAACTGTCAAAAACAAGGAAACATAGCAATAAAGGCATTTCGGATACGTTATCGAAAACGTACCCTTCTGCCGGTTTAATTATATGATGAACATCCTCACAACGATTGTACCCATTTTCGCCATCATCCTTCTGGGATGGGGCTCTCACCGGCGGGGGTTCATTCCCGCGGAATTCATCGGACCGGCCAACAGCCTGGTTTTCTACATAGCCATACCGGCCATGGTTTTCAACGCCGTTGCCAGGGCAAACCTCAAGGCGCATTTCGACCTGAGTGTGCTGGCGCTGACACTGGGTACGGTGGTGGCGGGGTATGCTGCGGCATGGGGGGCCGGCGCTTGGAAAGGGTTGCGGGGCGGGAAGCTGGGAACCTATATCCAGAGCGGGTTCCACGGTAACCTGGGATATATCGGTTTGGCGGTGGCCTTCTACTACCTGGGCGAGGAGGGGTTCGTCAAGACCAGCATATTGCTCGGCTTCATGATGATTTTGCAGAACCTCCTCAGCGTGTTCGCCCTGACCGTGAACTCCGAGGACAATAAGGGAGCTTACGACTGGACGCTGATCCTGCGCAAGGTGGCGGGCAATCCGGTCATCGCCTCCGCCCTTGCCGGCATCGTCTTTTCTCTGCTGGAAATTCCCGTGCCCCTGGTTGTGAAGAGGAGCCTGGACATCCTGAGCGGTCTGGCGCTTCCCATGGCACTGCTCATCATCGGTGCGTCCATCTCATTGGAATTGATCCGGATCAAACTGCGGCCGGTTCTATCGACCATGACCATCAAACTGGTCCTGCTGCCGGGAATGGGGTTTCTTCTGTTTCGGCTCTTCGGCCTGCCTGCCGGGGACTTTCTTCCCGGCCTCATCCTGCTGGCATCGCCGGCCGCCACCATCTCCTATGTCATGGCCAAGGAGATGGGCGGCGATCCCGATTTCGCCGTGGCCTCCATCTCGGCCAGCACGCTGGTGTCCTCCGTCACCTTCACCATCTGGCTCAACCTGGCCGGTTAGCGTATGGCGGGATTCAATATCGATGCGGGGACCGGAGAAGATGATGCAAACCCGGTGGGCGGCTCAAGCTCAAGCTTCGCTGGTAAGTCTTCTAAGGTGCACTGAACAGGTATAAGGCCCACCCCAGGCAGTCACGCCCCCACTGCAGGTAGCCGGTTCGGTGCTTGCGCATGGTATTGAGGAGCGCCTCCGCGTCCGGATCATCGGGATGGGCTGCCACGTACCGCTCGGCAGCTTGCCACTGGAGCCCCTCGTACCTGTCCCAATCATCCTCAGAGGAGACGACGGCGTACAAGAATATAAGACCCAGGTCCATGCCGGCCTGAACGTTGCTCGAGTGAGAGCCGTACGACGCGGCCTCCTGTTCGGTCAGTTTCAGGTATTCCGGATCTGGAGGAATCTTCCAGAATGGCTCCCCTACGAGCACGAGACCGCCGGGTCTAACCATCGTTTGCAGGGCCTCGAGCGTTCGCTTGTGCCCCTGATAGACCCAGGAGGCGCCGATGCATGCGGCCAGGTCCAGACGCCTTTGCCGGTCCAGTTCATACGTGCCGCCATCCATGTTCAACAGGTCGATACGATCTGTGAGTTGCCGGGCGGTGACGTTCTTTCGCGCTTCTTCGAAGGTGACGGGAGACAGGTCGATCCCCGTGCCCGTTACCTCGTACCGTTCCGCGATGAGGCAGAGAAACTCGGCCTTGCCGCAAGCCACGTCCAGGACGTGCCCGCCGTCAGGCAGGCGCAGGAGGTCGATGAGCTCCTTGGTTTTGGCCAGGCTCATCGGGTTCATGATCGTATGGTCCGTGTGGGTGATGCCAAAATATTTCCACATATCCATGTCCACGGGTGAGTCCTTTCATCGTTGTCTTACAATCACCACGACAGAACCACCGGAGCCAGCAAACCTCAAGTGGCTGTCGGCAGCGCTCATTGCTGTGTTATATACAACTTAGTTGTGAATGGCACAACAGCCAACGGGAAACAATCATATTCTCGATCAGATCCCACTGACAAACGCCGGGAAAATCAATAAAAAGATGATGCGTGATTAGGGCCTGTTTCTAAAAAGGGCCCGGACGTTGCCAACTGTTTGCGCCGATATGTCTTTCCATGATGGCTCATTGGAATGGGCAGGCGGGTTCGCCGAAAAAAAACAGGCGGGGCCGAATCCGGCCCCGCCCGGCGTTGCTTACGATCGTCCCAGAGCGGTTAAAAGTTCACAAGGGCGTCCCCCAGAGGATAAGCCAGGGTTTTCCGCTTTTCCTACCGTTTCAGACCAATATCCTGCACAATCCCTACTTGGGCATTATAAACACATCGGTAAGCGGTTCGACGTCTTCCGTCCATACCGCATGCCATTCATCGCTGTCGATGACGGGGGTGATCCCTATAATTGCTTTAAGATACGAGGCCTGCTGGTCGGTCATGGTGTGCTTGGAAATCTGCTCGAGCGCGTAACCGGACATGTCATACACATACATCCCGAAAAGCTGGTTGATGGTTCGCTTGTGGATGCCGTTGTTGTTTGAACCTTTTACAACGATTAACCTCAAATTGATTCTACGCCAAACGCTATTCTAATTGCGTTTAGATTGCAGTCCGTAAGCTATGATGAAAACAGATGGGATCAACTGCCTATTATTTCTTTATCTACAGCCAAATTTGTTTTGGTTATAAAATTTTCCGTGGAAAATCTGTTGAATAGCGGTTGTCATCTTATTCGGCTACCTGACTGATTAGTAAGAAATATTTCTTATGGTGGACATCGTTTGTATCGGAACATATCCATGACAACCGGTATAGCTGATGAATGCCTTTGTAGCCGGGGTAGTTGTGTTGGTGCAACCGTCGCGGGACACCATTGCTTTTACCGCAACAATATCATCCGGTGGATTCGCTTAGGAGGTTGTAGACCCAGTGTCGCATAAAAAAAGGCCGGGATGGACTCCCGGCCATTATTTTTGGCTCCCCAGCACGGACTTGAACCGCGGACCCGATGGTTAACAGCCATCTGCTCTGCCGACTGAGCTACTGGGGATCAGTTGGGTGGTGAATTTTTCGATAGCCCGGCAAATTCACACGAACAACGTCGATTATTATATCCCTGTCCGGCTTGTCAAGAAAAATTTGGACCGTTTGGCCCATTATCGTGGATTCGGGACAAGTTTGCAGCCAGCCGGTCGTCATGCGGGGCCGGTTTCGATTTTTAACGTGCCATTTTAATTACAAGCGCTTTCCCATGCTCGCTCAACCCCAGCGCCTCTATTTCCCGCGCCAGCTGGTCCTTTGTGCCGTATCCCCCGGCGTAGCCGTTCAGACGGGCCGCAACGGTGGACGCCACCAGGTCACGGTGGTCAGGGTAGATGGCTGTCAGTTCACGCACGAGGCCGGCGTGCTGTTTCAGGATGTATTTCTGATGGTAGCCTTCAGCCATGGTGAAGGTTCGCACTGGAAGGATCCTGGTGGTGACTGTCTGGCCGGATTTTTGCTCCAGGGCCTGTTTGGAAGCCAGGGCCGTTTTTCGCTGCCGGTCGTTGTGAAAGAAGACGGCGTGCATGTATTGTCCCGGCGTGTTCCGGCCTGTCGGTGTATGGCTTTCCCAGACGACATTCAGAAGCTGGGCATAGGTGATGCGTGTGGGGTCGAAATCAACCTGCACCGTTTCCGTGTGGTCACCTATCCGCATGTATGTGGGCGCCGCCTTTTTACCTCCGGCATACCCCACACGCGTCCGGATCACTCCCTCGACAATCCCGAACCGGGATTCAACACCCCAAAATCAGCCCAATCCGAAAGAGGCGGTTTCGAAGGTGGGCGGTGCCGCGGCATCCAGAGGCGCCAATGCCACCTGCCCTGCAAACGCCGTCCTTTGACCCAAAAACAGGGCGAGCGTGAACAGCACGGCATGCATTATGGATGTTAACAGTTTGTTTATTTTCATTTTTTTATCTCTTATTGAACCGCTTTTGCCGCTTTTCACAACTTTTTTCCGATGTACCTTTGATTTACCGTAATCACGATTTGCCTGACTGTCATTCCGGCCAGCTATTTTTGTTTTTGATTATTTCAAAGAAGTGTTTATTATTATTTGAATCATAACAGAACAGGGGCAGCATTTGCGGATGGATCTCCAGGGCGTCTCCACCATAAAACTGAGGTCTATCCGTTTATCTGTCCGTAATCGAAACCGGGAGAGGACCATGAGAATGATGAAAATTGTAGGTATGATACTGGCCCTGGGGGCAATGATCGTTGGTACGGCTTTTGCTGAGGAGCCTGCCGACAAGCCATGGAAGGATGAAGCGGAGTTTTTATTTGTTCAAACGGGCGGCAATACCGATATCAGTACGCTGGCTTTTAAAAATTTGCTGACATACGATTTTACGGACGCGCTCACGGGCACCTGGAACATCGGCGCGTTGTACACCGAAACCGATGGCGATAAGTCGGCCGAACGCTACTATACAGACCTGCGTGCGGATTATGCGGTCACGGAACGTTGGTATGGCTATGCGTTAGGTGGTTGGTTGCGGGATGAGTTCGCGGGATTTGATGAACGGTACTACCTGGGGCCCGGTGCCGGGTATAAAATACTGATTGGGCCGCGGCATTTTTTGGTGGCTGAGGCCGGGTTGTCTTATGCCCATGAGGATTACGTGACGGAAAAACCCGCGAGCTTCATAGAGGGGCGCGCCTACGGCAAATATGAATATGCTTTTACAGAGAAAAACAGATTTTCTCTGTGGTCGGAATACCTGCAGGACTTTGATGACGGGGATAATTTCAAAGTCAATTCGGAGGCGGCCGTCGTATCGGCTCTGAACGATATCCTTTCCCTCAAGGTGTCTTATGGCGTACGCTATCAACATCGCCCCATACCCGACGATCTGGAAAAGACGGACACGGTGCTTGGGGCGGCTATCGTGGTAACCTACTAGTGTTGTGTCCTAAACCAAACCGGATGACTAAAATTCAAACGAGTCAGACATAGATGTCAGGCACGTCATTCATCTCGATCCTGAGGTTCATTCCCTGATCAGGTTGCCGGTCAGAAAGGTCCCGGCAATGGCCAGGGACTCCATGTCGAGGTAGTGCTCCGCCGATCGGCGGAAAAGGATCGAGCACTGAGCGGGAAATTCGGCATCCCCGTCGTTGAACCGCAGCAGGACGGGGATTCGGGGCAGCGCCTTGAATGCCAATGAGAGGTCGTAGGCGGCCCCGTCCTCGACAGCCGTTGCCCCCAGTCTCCTGGAGGCGCGTTCGAGCTTGTCCAACCTGCCGGAAAAGGTGGTTTCGATGGTTTTGTTGGTGTTGCTGTTGAAGTAACCGGTGAGGGGGCCGGCGTCCTTGAATTCACGGTAGGTCACCCAGATGCCGTCCGGCACGACTTCTTCCGGGCACACCAGTATGTATTTGCAGAGGACGACGCTCACGGCGAAATTAGCCCTTTTTCCCCGGGCATCGGTGACGCCTGCGGCGGAAACGTTGTACGTATCCCCGTAAAAGTCGATGGCCAACGCATTGCCCGATACCTTGGCGCCCAGCACATCCGCTCTGGCCAGACAGTCAATGCCTGCGAGCTGCTTCAGGTAGTTTTGGTAGGTTTCTTCGAATACAGCCGCCTTTTTCACCTCAGGGCCCATTACCGCCGCCTTTTTTGAGTGCTTCTATCTGCCGCATGACCTCGTCGTACTCGTCCTCCAGGGCAAGCAGGTCCATCATGACCGGCGGTTTCACGGAATGGGCCGGCAGCCGGCGCTTGGTTTCCGCTATTTCCTCCTCCAGTTCGGCAAGCCGTTTTTTCAGGTCTTCAATTGTGTTCACGGTATACCTCTAAACTACGAGATGCGATAAAAAATCATTCATCACGAAATCACGAAAGTTCGAAAACTCGAAAAAGACCTAAATGTTAAACAAAAAGGTCGGGTTCTTGGGGTGTCAAAGCATTATTTATTTGGTTCTGTTTTCCCATCAATATGGTTAATCTTTGTGATCTTTGTGACTTTGTGGTTAAAGGGCTTCCTATAGCTCTTTGCTTGGCTTTACGGTATCGTGTCTACGGCCGCAAACCTGGGTTCGTGCAGGGGCAGAAGAATGTCGGCCATCTCCCTGACCTTCAGCACGATGTCATAGGATTCCTGAACATCGAGGTGGGTTCCCGGGGGGATCACTTCCATTTCCATGGCCCTTATCTCCACGGGCGGATTGAAATTCTCGTCGATAACGCAGAACCCGGTAATGGCGGCCGTGCCTTCGTCTGTGTCGACAAGCACGGTCTGTCCGCCTTTTGTGTGGGCGGGTGTGTGCACGACCCGTATGCCGGGTACGATGGCGGTGTCTTCTGTGATGACGCGCAGTTGCCCGCTTTCCTCGACGTCTTCGATGTAGTCTTCAAGATAGCGGAAATCGAGCGGGTGCGGGTTGTGGATGCTTTCGAGCTCCTTTGCATGCACGTAGATGGCGGCGTTCGGACACTTGTAGTCATTTTCGCAGTGATCGTTGTGCAGGTGGGTGTGGATGATGATGTCGATGCCCTCCGGCGTGAGATTCCACCGGGACAGTCCTTCCTCGAAGGTGTATATATGGCCGCCCAGGGATTCTTCCCTGTCGGCCGACTGGATGGGGCTCATCTCCCCGGTGTCCACCAGTATGCTTTTGTCCCCCCCCTCGAGATACCAGCAGTAAATTGGAATGGTGTAGGTTTGGCCGTAGCCGTGCTGGTAGGTCATCATGGTTTTGTCGAAGATTTTGGAGCCCATGACGATAGGGTGTATCTTGTACATTGTCATAACCCTGTTTCCCCCCGGTTCATTGTTTGTTTCAATTCTATCGATATAATGCAGACGGCAAGGGCGGGTCAAGTTCTTTGCATTTTAATGAAAACCACAAAGGCATAAAGGACACGAAGCAAATAGGGGACGTTCATAAATATATAAATAACTACAGGTGTAATATAAAGTTATTTATATATTTATGAACGTCCCCAATCTTTCGGGGGAGGGAATATGTTGGCCCGCCACCTTCGGCGGGTCAGCATATTCCCTTGTGTTTTAACGGCGAAGCCGCGTCGTATAAAAATTGGGCGCCAATTTTTATTTGCCGGTAAAGACGGGGTCTCTTTTTTCGAGAAAGGCGGTAAACCCTTCCACACAGTCCTGTGACTTTCCGACGATCTGAGAGCCTTCGTTTTCGACCCGCAGCCCTTCATCGAGCCCCTCGTAAGATCCAGCGGCGATTGCTTTGAGTACGCAACTAACGGCAATGGGAGGCCTTTTAGCCAGTTTGCCGGCAAATGCGAGCACGTCCGCCATCAGATTTTCAGGGGAAGAAGTTTGATTGACAAGCCCTATTTCCAGCGCTTCTTCAGCGCCGACTTTTTTGCTGAAAAGCATCATATCCAGCGCTTTGGCTTTTCCCACCACTAGGGGAAGGCGCTGCGTGCCGCCCCATCCGGGAATGATGCCCAGGTTCAGTTCGGTGAGTCCCAGCATTACCTTGGGGGCGTCCGCCATGATCCTGAACTGGCAGCACAGGGCCAATTCCAGCCCGCCGCCCAAGGCAAAACCGTTGATGGCCGCGATGACCGGTTTGGGGAAACGGTCGATGCGCCGCCACAGTTCCCGGCCCTTGGGGCCGGTTACATGGCCGTTGGCGGCGTCACTCACGTCGAAACCAGCGGAAAAGCACTTTTCCCCGGCACCGGTGAGGACGACGACGCGGACATCTTTGTCATTTTCGACGTCATCGACGGCCTTTTCGAAATCCAGCATGGTGGCCATGTTCCAGGCATTTGCCGGGGGATGGTCGATGGTGATGATGGCGACGTGATCTTTTTTTTCTATTTTGATGTTTTCAAGTTCCATGGTCTTTCCTTAACGCCAAAAAAGGAACCAAAAAGGCACAAAGAATTTGCTTCTGGTTGCCGGCCTTTGTGGTTTATAAATTTTCTTTCAAGTAAAAGCGACGCAGTTGCGTTTCATAACATCGCGGAACACGATTTTATTTATACCCGCCGTCCTTGATCATCCGGGTCGGCTTGAAAATCTCCTTGCCGAATTTTTCGGCCAGGCCTTCGAGCCGCTTGGCCAGGTCGTCGGGCTCCAACCCCTTGATCAGGGCGATGGGGCCGAAGGGGCTGCCGGTGGCGTTAATGACGGCCGTGTCCACATCCTCCAGGGCACAGGCACCTTCGGCGACTATTTTGGTGGCTTCGTTGGCGTTGACGATGGCCAGATCCATGGGGTCGAACGTGTCGGTGGCCTTGGACAGATCGATTTCCGGACGGCCAGCCGACCAATCGAAAAGCCCCTTGCCGGTTTTCTTGCCCAGTTCATTGGCTTTGACCTTGGCGGCAAGGGTTTTGCCGGCTCGGAAATCCTCGTGGATCGCTTCGGCAAAATAGGCACTGGCGTGAAAATTGATGTCCAGGCCGGTGTAGTCCATGGTTTCGTAGGGCCCCATTGGCGACCCCATGTTTCTGAAAATGGCGTCCACCGCTTCGGGTTCGATGTTGCCCTGATCCAGGACACAACCCAGCAGAACGGCGGCAGGGGCCTGTACGCGGTTGACGATGAACCCCGGCACATCCTTGTGCACCTTGACCGGCACCTTGTTGTTTTTCACCACGAAATCGTAGCCGATCTGCACGGCTTCATCGCTCGTTTGCTCCCCCCGGATTACCTCCACCAGCTTCATCAGGACAGCCGGGTTGAAATAGTGAAGCCCCAAAACCTTTTCGGGGCGGTTGGTGACCGCCGCAATTTCGGTGATTCTCATGGTGGACGTGTTGGAGGCGAACAGGGTGCGGGCGGGTGCGGCCGCATCCATGGCCTTGAACGTTTCCTTTTTCAGGTCCATGATTTCCGGAATGGCTTCGATGACCAGATCCGCTTCCTTGACGGCTTCCGCGAGATCCGTCACGGGAACCATCAGTTCCTTTTTTACCTTTTCAAAGTGTTCCGCCGGCACCTTGCCTTTGGAAACCAGCTTTTCCAGGCTGGCGTTGATGCGGCCGACTCCCTTGTCGACAAATTCCTGCTTGATGTCGCGCAAAAAGACTTTGTAGCCGGCAATGAGGGCGACTTCCGCAATGCCGTGCCCCATGTCCCCGGCGCCGATGACTGCAATGGTTTTGATGTCGTCTATGTTCATTTTTCAATCCTCCTTTAATCGTATGAACCTCAAGGTTGCGATGTTGAGGTAAATAAAGGTGCATCCATGCGACCTGTCATGGTCGCCTTGCAGCGCAGTTGTTTTGCAAGGCTTTTGTTAAAGTCCGCCGAAGCCGTCGTTGTCAATTTCGAGGGCTGCCGGACACCCGGCGGCAATGGCATCCATTTTTCCCAACACCTCGGGCAGAATGGTTTTAGCGAAGAATTCGGCGGTTTTGATTTGGCCGTTGTAGAAGGAGAGGTCCTTCTTTTTGGCATTGCCGGCCAGTTGGGTCGATGCCACGCTTGCCCGCCACAACAGCATCCAGGCCATGATGGTGTCGCCGATGACATTCAAGAAGGGCAGGGAGTGGGCGAAAGCGGCTTTAAACTCCGGTGACATGGCCCTTTTGCCCATGATCATGGCGAGTTCCGCCAGGCGGTTGGCGGCTTTCCGGACATCTTCGGCAATGGAGCCCAACGCCTCGAACTCCTTTGCTGCGGCAATGGTTTTGTTGATCTCTTCCAGCAGGCTCATGAAGACCCGGCCCTCCTTGCGGCCGAGCTTGCGGGCCAGCATATCCATGGCCTGAATGCCGCTGGTACCTTCATAAATGGAGCCGATCTTACAGTCCCGGGCGTATTGTTCCACCGGGTAGTCCTGGCAATAACCGGCACCGCCGTACACCTGGATGGCCTGGATGCAGACTTCATGCCCCTTGACAGCCAGGTAGTCCTTGATGGAAGGCGTGAGCATGTCGAAAAGATCGCCGTACTTCTCCCGTTCTTCCGGGGTTTCTCCGACGACGCCCCTGGTGGCGCAGAGAGACAGGTAGTGGAAGAAGCTCTGCATGCCGTTAACGTAGGACTTCATCCACAACAGATTGCGGCGCACATCCGGATGTTCGATGATGGGCGCGGACGGTGCGCTGTGATCCTTGAAGTCTTCGAGCCGGCGTCCCTGGATGCGCTCCCTGGCGTAGTTCACGGCCAGGAGGTAGGCGGCCGAGGCATAGGACAATCCCTGCAGGCCGACGCCCATCCGGGCGCCGTTGATCATGTTGAACATCACTTTCATTCCCTCCCGGGGTTGCCCTAGAAGGTAGCCGATGCATTTTCCCCTGCTGCCCAGGGCCATGCTGCAGGTGGCACTGGCGTGGATGCCATGCTTTTCTTCGGCGCCGGTGCAGATGATGTCGTTGCGTTCGCCCAGGCTGCCGTCGTCGTTGACAAAATATTTAGGCACGATGAAGATGGAAATGCCCTTGGTCCCCGGAGGATCCCCCTCGATGCGCGCCAGCACGGGATGAATGATGTTTTCGGCTAGATCCTGCTCGCCGTTGGTGATGAATATCTTGTTGCCGGTCAGGGTGTAGGTGCCGTCCGCGTTTTTAACGGCAGTGGTTTCGAGGGAGCCCACGTCACTTCCGGCCTCGGATTCGGTCAGCAGCATGGTGCCGCCCCATTTGCCGGCGATGATGTTGGGGATGTATTTTTCCTTCTGTTCGGGGGTGCCGTAGAGGTCAATCAGCTTGGCCGTGCCGTTGCCCATGCTGGCATATGAAAAAAGCGCCCAGTTGGCGGCGAGAAAATACTGGGAACAGGCGGCGCTGACAAAGCCCGGCGCTCCCTGACCGCCCATTTCCGGCGACACGGCTAGGGTCTGCCATTCACCCTCCAGAATCAGCTTGTAAGGATCATGAAAGCAATCGGGCACCTTGACCGCGCCCTTGTCGAATCGAATCCCCTGTTTGTCGCCCTCGGCCAGCGTGGGAAGCATTTCCTTGATGGCAAGCGCCCTGGCTTCGGTGATGATCATGTCGCAGGTTTTTTTGTTGAACTCCTTGTAAAGGTCGTTTTTTAGGAGTGACTCCGACTGCATCTGTTCCCAGATCACAAAGTCGAGATCCCGCCTGTCTACTAGTTGTTGTGCCATTTTCTTCTATTCTCCTGATTCTGTTAGCATGCTTGAATTTGAATAACACTAAGGGACGCAATGTTATCGTTGCAGGTTTTCAATGACCGTCGCTACGCCGAGTCCGCCGCCGCAGCAGGAGCCGAACACGCCGTAACGGCCGCTGTTGCGGATCAGGTGGCGCATGGCGAACATGCCGATGCGAGCCCCGGAGGCGCCGTTGGGATGGCCAAAGGCGATGGCTCCGCCCATGGGGTTCCACTTCTCCATGTCGATTTTTTCGCCGGTCTGTTCTTCTATCTCCTTGATGACCGCCAGGTTTTGTACGGCAAAGGCCTCGTTGCACTCCAGGACATCCATGTCGGAAATCTTCAGCCCTGCGCGTGCGATGGCCTGGGGCATGGCGTAGGCCGGTCCGATGCCCATGATTTTGGGATCGCAGCCGTAATCTGCACCAGCCAGCCATTTGGCCATGGGTTCGTAGCCGAGCTCCTTGGCTTTTTCGGCACTCATCATGAGTACAAAGGCGGAGCCATCGTTCTGGCCCGAAGAATTGCCGGCCGTGACCGTGCCGCCCGCTTTGAAAACCGGCGGCAGTTTTGCCATTCCTTCCAATGTTGACTGGGGACGCGGGTGCTCGTCAACATCAAATACAACCTCCGGGGTTTTACGGGTGGCCGGGATGGTGACCGGTACTATTTCTTCTTTAAAATACCCGGCCTCCATGGCGGCCTTGGCCCGCATCTGGCTGTTGTAGGCAAATTCGTCGGATGCTTCCCGGGGGATGTCATACTTTTCCTGCAGGTTTTCCGCGGTGATGCCCATGCCGATGCACTCTTCGGCTACCGGAGACAGCTGCGGCGGAATCGGCATCGGCGGAATCAGCTTATATGGTGGTGTGGCCATGGAAAATTTAATGGCCATCTGGCTGTAGGATTCCATGCCGCCGGCAATGATGATGTCAGCTTGATTGGCCAGAATCTTCCAGGCGGCATGGTTGATGGAGTCGATGGCACTGCCGCATTGCATTTCTACGTAGGAGGCCGATGTTTCGTATCCGAGGGCTGACCCCAGCATGGCGAAGCGGGCCGGGTTGCCGGACTGCGAACATCCAGTGGCTGACCCCAGAAATACACTTTCCACATGTGCCTTTTCCATGATTTTGGTTTTCTCGAGGAGTCCGTCTATACCGATGGTCCCTAGTTTTGAACAATAAATGTCTTTCAAGGTTCCGCCCATACGCCCGAATGCGGTACGGACGCCATCAACAATTACCGCTTCTCTTTGTGCCATTGAATTAATCTCCTTTTCAATTGATGGCCGGTTGCCGACCCGTTACGTTTTATCCGTTTAGCGGTATAAACATTAAATATGTTTATGTTTATACGAAAATGTTTAATAAACTATATGAAATCGCCGATATCTATATGATATAATAAAATTAACTGTCAATAGAAAAAGACGTAAAATATTTTTATTTCTTGACAGTGATCGCGAAGATGGATAATCAGAGGTAAGAAACCACAAAAAAATGTTTATTGGTATGAAGCCAATTTAAGAGCATTCCCATTCAAGCTGCCGGGTAAAGAACCGTGAAAATCAGTGAATTGACAACGCGAACGGCTGTTTCCAAAGAAACTATCCATCACTATATCCGTGAAGGCCTTCTCAGGAAACCCAGAAAAACGGGTAAGAATGCAGCGGATTACGGTGATGCCTATGTTCGCCAGGTGCGCCTGATAAAAGAACTGCGGGATCATTATTTTCTGCCTTTGCCGGTCATTAAAAAAATAATGAAGGAACAGAAGGGGCAGACGCCTGCCGAACAGGCTTCTTTTCGGGTGCAGAGCGAATACCTGCGTCCTATGGAGCGATTTTTCCCCCGGGACGTTGTGGGCAAGGACGCTTTCCAGGAATCCACGGGCCTGGGGCGCTACTGGCTGGACAAGCTGGAGGAATGGGGGATTATTTCTGCTTGCACGGACGGGGAAAAACGTGTTTACAGTTATGAAAACGTGGTTATCGGACGGTTGATGGTGGATATGGACCGTCTGGGTTTCGGCCCCAGGGATGGTTACGACCCCCAAAACCTGAAACCGATATCTGATTTTATTAAGCGTTATCTGGCTGCCAGCACCCGTGACTACCTGGAGCGCAATGCGGAAAAGCTCGATTCCCCGGACTTCTATGAAAAAAGAGGCCAGTTCGTTGAACTGATGAGCCTTTTTTTGTACTACCTGTACCGCCGGATTTCCGGGGATGCGGCACACGACAGCCAGAGAAAACCGGCAGCCCCTTCCGAAACGTCGATATAGAGGTCATTTCAGTGCCAACAGGAACTCAACCTATGTGGAGCTGCCTCGAAAAAAGGAGATAGCACAATGGATGTCAGCGCAGATCAATCAACCGCGGGCGACGATGTTCGCATCGTCAGAACCACATCGACCTTCGATTGCGGAGGCAGGTGCCCCCTGAAGCTGCACGTCAAGGATAACCGGATTCTGCGCATCGAGGGCGACGACATCGGCGATCCCGACAAGGAGCTGAGAACCTGTCTCCGGTGCAGGGCTTTCCGGCAGTACGTCCACCACCCGGAAAGGCTCATGCACCCTTTGAAAAGGGCGGGGGAAAAAGGCGAGGGACGCTTCGAGCGGATTTCCTGGGACGAAGCCCTGGACACGCTCGCCGGCAAGTTGAAAAGCGTCAAGGAAAAATACGGCAATGCCTCGATACTGCTGGCCACCGGCGGCGGCTACCTTGCGGGATTGCACAACGGGGGGTTGGCCGCCACCAGGCTGCTGAACCAGTTCGGCGGCTTTACCACCCACTACGGCAACATCTCTTCCGAGGGCGCGGTTTGGGCCTCACTGACGCAGTACGGTTCGGTCATGGTCGGCAACAGTCGTGAGGACCTTCTCAATTCCAGGTTGATCATTCTCTGGGGATGGGATCCGGCCCGGATGATTTCCGGTACCAACACCATGTACCATCTGATCAAGGCCAGGGAGAACGGTGCTAAAGTGATTGCCATCGATCCCCGCTACCACGACACGGCGGCGGCGGTGGCCGACGAATGGATCCCCATATATCCCAGTACGGACACGGCCATGATGGTGGCCATGGCCAACGTGATGATCAAAGAGGGGCTGCACGACCAGCTTTTCCTGGACAGGTACACGGTGGGGTTCGACAAGTTCAGGGCCTATGTCACGGGCGAGGAGGACGGGGTGGCCAAAACCCCGGCCTGGGCGGCGGAGATAACCGGCGTTCCCGCAGAAACCATCGAACGGATCGCCAGGCTTTACGCCCAAACCAAACCGGCCGCTCTGATGGACTGCCAGGGGCCGGCACGCAGTGCCATGGGCGAGCAGTACAACCGTTGTGCCGCCACCCTGTGCGCCATGACCGGCAACGTGGGGCGGCCCGGCGGCAGTGCGGGCGGCGGTCTCATGGGCATCCCCATCGGGCACATGTTTCGCATGTCGGCCATTCCGCCGGGGAAAAACCCGGTGGAACTGGAAGGGCCCAAGGTCAAGGGGACCCTGGACATCCGGCTGCGTGTGGCCAAGCGCATTCACATCAACACCATTTTCGACGCCATCCTGGAGGGCAAGGCCGGCGGCTACCCGGCGGACATCAAGATGATGTGGTCCATGTGCAACAACTACATCAACCAGACGGGCAACAGCAACAAGGCCCATCGGGCCTTGAAGCAGCTGGATTTTCTGGCGGTGAACGAGCTTTTCATGACGGCGACGGCACGTCATGCCGACATCGTGCTGCCGGTGACCTCGGCGGCAGAGCGTTCCGACCTGACCCGGCCCTGGCCGTCGGGCCCCTATTTCACCTTCATGAACCGGGCCCTCGACCCCCTGGGGGAATGCAAGTCCGATCTGGACATCGCCGGAGAGCTGGCGGAAAGGCTGGGCATCGAAAACTTCAACCCGTTTACCGAGGAAGACATTCTGCGCATGTTCGTGGAAAAAAATCCGGAAACGGCCAAGCTGGTCCCGGACTTCGATGCCTTTCGGAAAAACGGCATCCAGCGGGTGGCATTGGAAAAGCCCATTATCGCTTTTCAAAAACAGATCGAGGACCCGGAAAACCATCCCTTCGACACACCCTCCGGCAAAATCGAAATCTACTCCCAGCGGGTGGCCGACCTGGACAATCCGCTGTGCCCGCCCATTCCGAAATACATGCGGGTTCCGGAAGACCGTTTCGACCCGCTGGCCGCAACATACCCCCTGCAGCTGATATCGCCCCATCCCAGAAACCGGGTACATTCCGAGTTGTACAAGGTCGAATGGCTGCGAGAGGTGGAGTCTCACCGGGCCTGGATCAACCCGGTGGATGCGGCGGTGCGGGGCATTGCCGACGGTGAGGAGATCCAGGTGTTCAATGACCGCGGCCGGGTGGCCATACCGGCGCGAGTGACCGAAAGGATCAAGCCGGGAGTGATCGCCATCTTCGAGGGGGCCTGGTACCAGCCCGACGAAAACGGCGTTGACCGGGGAGCCTGTGCCAACACGCTTACGCGGGATGCCTACTCGGGCGGCGGCGCGGCCGTGCTGAACACGACGTTGGTAGAGGCCGAAAAAGTTTGATCCTGAGATAATCTTGCGTCTTTGTGCTTCCAACCAGATACGTTTTTTCATAATGGAGCGAAACCATGCAAATCGGATTTTATTTTGACCAGACCCGTTGTACCGGGTGCAATGCGTGCAGGGTTGCCTGCAAGGATTGGAACGACATCCCGGCGGGTCCGGAAAACTGGATGCGGGTGGCAACCACCGAAAAAGGGCGCTGCCCCGAGGTCTATGTCGCCTATACCGTGGCCACCTGCTGGCACTGTGTTCAGCCTGTTTGTGTGCCGGCCTGCCCCGAAAAGGCCATCACCAAGCGGGAAGGGGACGGCATTGTCATCGTGGACAGCCAGGCCTGCGCCGGGAACGACGCCTGCGATGCCAAATGCCTGAAAGCCTGTCCCTACGACGCGCCCCAGTTCGGCCCCGAAAAAGGGGCCAAGATGCGAAAATGCAATTACTGTGTCGACCGGTGGGAGGCCGGCAAACTGCCCGACTGTGTAGAAGCCTGCCCGGTGCGTGCGTTGGATGCCGGTCCGCTGGAGGAGCTGGAGAGGAAATACGGCACGCACAGGGAAGCCGAAGGCTTTGCCTATTCGAAACGGACCAGGCCCGCAGTGGTTTTCAAACCCAAACCGAATGTCACCGCTTAATCATATAAGGAGGCCCGTATGCCCGCGGTCGATTTGAGTGTTATCGGAAAAAAGAACGACCCCGTCAAGGTGGCATACACCTGGAAGGATGTGGTTTTGTACGCTTTGAGCGTGGGGGCCGATGAAAAGGAACTTTCACTGGTGTATGAAAGTGCCCCAGGGGGATTGAAGGTGCTGCCGAGCTACTGCGTGATCCTGGCGGGGCGGGCGTTTCCTCACGTGGGCGACATCGACTGGCCGCTGTTCCTGCACGGCGAGCAGCGCATCCGGCTGCACAAGCCGCTGCCCCCCGAAGGAGAAGTGATCCAGACGGGTGAAGTCAGAAACATCTACGACAAGGGCAAGGCGGCGGTGTACGATATTCAGGTTACCGGCCGGGCAAAAGACGGTGAACTGTTGTACGAGGCCGGGTATGTCAATTTCTACCTCGGGGCGGGCGGATTCGGCGGGGATTCCGGACCCAAGACCGAACGCCTCGAGCCACCGGAGGGAGCCGGGCCGGATTTCCGTGTGACCGCAAGGGTGCCCGCCTCCCAGGCGGCGCTTTACCGGCTCAACGGGGATTTCAATCCCCTGCACATCGATCCGGCGGCGGCCCGGAGGGCCGGGTTCGACCGGCCGATTCTGCATGGCCTGTGCAGTTACGGGTATGCGACTCGCGCCGTGATCGAGGGCTGTTTGTCCGGCGACACGGAGCGGCTCAAAGCATTCGACGCTCGATTTTCAAGCCCGGTATACCCCGGGGACACCTTGACAACCGAGGGGTGGAAATCCGACGGCGGATATATCGTCCGGGTGAGCACGCCTGCGGGCCCGGTTATAACCAATGCGTTTGCCGCTCTCATTTAGACTGCTCCGGAAAAACCGGTGCTCCCGCAAAAAAAACGGAGAAGGGTTTTGATGACGGAAGATACGAACAAGCACCAGCAGGACCTCGTTACCCCCCTTCAGTATTGGGGCAAGCGGCTGTCCCTGTTGCGGCGGCTGCCGACAATCATCAGAACGGCCAGGCACATCGGTAGCATCGCCGTGGATAACCGGGAATCGTGGGGCGGTATGTTGGAGCAATCCGCCGCCCGTTTCCCCGGCAATGCGGCCATCAAGTCCACCGACGGGCACTACACCTGGAAGGCGTTCAACGAAGGAGCCAACCGCCATGCCCACTATTTCATCTCACGGGGGCTGAAAAAAGGGGACACGGCCGCGGTTTTTCTGGAGAACCGGCCGGAGCTGCTCATGGTTTACAGCGCCATGGGCAAAATTGGCGTGTGCAATGCCATGATCAACACCAACCTGCGCCTGGATGCACTGCGACACTGCCTTACCCTGAATCCGGCTATGGCGTTTATCGTGGGCGAAGAGGTCCTGGACGCTTTCGAGGCGGTCAGGGCCGATCTGGGAGTTACGGAGGGGCAGCTTTATTTCCTGCGGGACAAGGGGAAAAAGGGCATGCCTGCCGGATACACCGACCTTGCCGGGGCAGTGGAGGAAATGCCCGCCGTCAACCCGGAAACCACGGCCGGGGTCAAACCCGCGGATGCCCTGGCCTACGTGTTCACTTCGGGCACCACCGGCGGCATGCCCAAGGCGGCTGTCATCACGCACGGGCGGCTGGTGAGAAGCGCCTATTACAATGGTAAGATCGTCCTCGACATGCGGCCGGGCGACACCCTGTACGTGCCCCTGCCGTTTTTTCACACCAACGCCCTGGCCTTGAGCTGGCCGGCTGTTTTTCTGAACGGTTCGGCCGTGGCCCTGCGCCGCAAGTTCAGCGTCAGCAACTTCTGGAGCGATGTGGACGCGTATAATGCAACGGCATGGTGCTACATCGGTGAGCTGTGCCGCTACCTGATGAACCAGCCGCCCAGGGCGGACGACCGCGACCACCCCCTGACCAAGATCATCGGCAACGGGCTCCGGCCAGACATCTGGAAAGCCTTTAAAACCCGGTTCGGCATCAAAAAGGTCTTCGAAATCTACGGCGCGGCCGAGTCGAACCTTTATTTCGTGAATCTGCTCAACCTCGACTGCACCCAGGGAACTTGCTCGCTTCCCTACAGCATCGTCGCATACGATGTCGAAGCGGATGAACCCGTCAGGGAGCCGGACGGCACCATGCGGAAGGTGGGGACAGGTGAAGCGGGCCTGCTGCTGGGGGAGATATCGGCGGACAATCCTTTTGCCGGCTACTCGAGCAAACAGGCCACGGAATCGAAGATCATCCGGGATGTTTTTACCAGAGGGGATGCCTGGTTCAACACCGGCGATCTGGTTCGGGACATCGGATACGGCCACATCCAGTTCGTGGATCGCACGGGCGACACTTTCCGCTGGAAGGGTGAAAACGTGTCCACCACGGAAGTCGAGAAGGTTGCCGGCGGCTTTGACCGGATCGCGCTTTCAGCCGTCTACGGCGTGGCGATGCCGGGGGGGGACGGAAAGGCGGGCATGGTGGCCGTCGTTCCGGAGGGCCCTGCCGAAGATTTCGATTTCAAGGGGCTGGCAGTCCATTTCATGCAGGCCCTGCCTTCCTACGCCGTGCCCAAATTCTTGCGTTTGAACACCGGGTTGGCCCTGACGCCAACCCACAAGATCAAGAAGGTCGACCTCAAGAAAGAGGGATTCGACCCCTCGGTGGCAACGGATCCGCTGTTTGTCCTGCTGCCGGGGAGTGATGCGTACACGCCGTTGACGGCCGACGTTTTCAAAGAGATTAAGGATGGGAAATATAAATTCTAAAGTGAAGATCGCCATCAAGTACTGCGGCGGCTGCAATCCGGAGTTTGACCGTGAAGAGGCGGTGGATGAAATGCTGAGCAGGCTTGGTCAGACGGTGGAGGTGCTTGCCCTGGACGACCCGGCCGTGGAAATGGTTGTCGCCGTTCAAGGCTGCCCTGTATCCTGCGCCGATCTGGATGCGCACCAGGGTAAAACCATTGTCACCCTTTCGAGCCGGGATGCCGTGGAGCAGTTTCAACCGCAAGGGGGCGGCCATGGGACTGGATGAAACCATCAGCGCCAATTTCAAGGCGGCGCTGCTCAACCGGCTGCCGGAGCGGATGCCGTTCTGGAAGCTGTTGGGCATCGAGTTCATGGACGTGGGCAAAGGGTGGGCCCGCATGCGCCTGCAGTTTGCCGAAAAGTTGACCAGTTCCCTGGGCATCGGCCACGGTGGAGCCCTGTTCGCGCTGGCGGATTCGGCCGGCAGCATGGCTCTGGTGACCCTGATGGAAAAGGGGGAGATGGTCACGACCATCGAAATGAAAATCAATTACATCAAACCGTTTACGGGCGGGTTCGCCGTGGCTGAAGCCACGATTCTGCACTGCGGAAAAAAGACGGCTTTGGGGGATGTCGAGATCAGGGACGGGAAGGGGATTTTACTGGCCAAAGGGTCGGGCACGTTTTTGCGGCGACCGGCCGCCACTCCAGCTGCATAGGGCTTGAACTGCGATAGCGGGCGAATCATGAAAGGTAAAATTCCTTACGATGAAGATTCCCCGCTGCCTGCAGCGGGGAGTTTCAAACCTCACTCAGACGGTTAACCTCGGCCGGGGAGGCAGGCGCGGCACGAGCTCGAACGAAAACGGGCGGCATCGGAGAGTGCCAGGACACCGGAAATGTCATAGATGCAGGGCGCACCTTTTTCCGTCGATATCGACGGTGGTTTTCGAATAGGTCAACTTGCGGATGATCTTGCCCTCCTTGAAATGCATGACATCCACGCCGCGCCGTTTTTCGGGCCGGCCTTCCTGCCCTTTTTCGAACGACGGCCATTTTAGCTGCCACCGGTAGAGGACCTTCTGCGCGTCCTCGTCGATGAAGGTCTCCTCCTCGATGAAGCGGAAACCACCGTTGTTGGCAAACCACGGGGCCCAGGCTACGCGCAGGGCCTCCTTGCCGCGCACGGTTCCGCCGGTCCAGTTTTCGAAGGTAACCTCGGCGTGAAACAGCGCCATCACGCCATCGAGATCATAGTTGTCCCAGGCGCTGTTCCACTTTCTCAAAGCATTTTCGATTTCATTTTTGGTCAGTTTCATGGCCTCGCCTTTTCTAAACGATCACACGTTAGCGGTTCAGGGTGAATATCGCAGTACTCGGCCCGGTTTGACCCCTTGTACATACCGGCCGTTTTCTACAACCCATTGCCCGTTTGACATCACCTTTTGGATACCTCCGGGCCGTTGGGCCGTATTTTTGACGGTTGTGTTGTCCGCAATTGTATCGGGTTCAAACAGGACCAGGTCGGCATAGCAACCGGGTTCGATTTTTCCCCGGTTCCTGATACCGAACCAGTCCGCTGTTTTCCCGCTCATTTTGGCGACGGCTTTGCCGAGGCTCAGCGTTTTTTTCTCCCTGACAAACCTGCCCAGAATCCTTGGAAAGGCGCCGTAGGAGCAGGGATTGGGAAATCCCTTGGAAATGAGCAGGGTATCGGTTTCAAACAAGCAGAGAGGATGCCGCATCATTATTTCAATCAACCATTCGTTTTGGTCATCGCCGCTGTACCCCCAGGTCAGCTGCAGGGCTTTTCCGCCGCTTTCCTTGATGATTTTCAACATGGCGTCGAGGGGTTCCACCTGTTCCCTGGCGGCTATTTCAACCAGGTTCAGGCCATTGTACTTTTCACCGGCTTTGTACCTGGCTTCCATGATTTGTATCTCTTTCAGGTCGAACCCCAGCAGAAATTTAGCCATGTTGAGCTCGCGTTTCAAGCGTTTGACAGCTTTGGGGTTTTCCAGATTTTCCTCAAGGTTTTCAGTGAACCAGGCAGGCAGAAATACGGTGAGGTAACTATTGCCGCAAAAATGAGGGTAAATGTCCATCATGACCCGCAGTCCCTTGTCCTGCGCCTCTGCAATCATCTGCAGGGCCTTGTGCACCGTGGTCCAGCTTTTACGGCCCACAAAAATAAAATGGGAAATCTGGATTTTGACGCCGGTCTTGATGCCGATGGAAAGAACCTCGTCCAGCGCCCTGAGATTATGCGGTTTTCCGAAAAAGGGAATGATGGGATAGGAACCCGAGTAGCGGGACAGGGCACGGTTGTGCACAGTCAGTATGCGGTCTTTTCCCGCGACGATATCAGCCAGTTTTTCCAGGTCGCTCGTCGGTGAAAACAATCCGGGCGGGTACATCAGACCCAGGGAAAAACCGAAGGCACCCTGATCCAAGGCTTCTTGCGTCAAGGCCATGATCCGCTTCATCTCTTCCCCGTCGGGTTGCCTGACGACATCGTTCAAGGCGGCAATGTGCACGGCACCGTGCCCCAAAAGCTGCACGTTATTGAACAGGAGGCCTTCGGAACGATCCAGGTGGTCCAGGAAGCCCTCCATGTTTTTCCACTGGATGTCGAGAGGTTTTTCCAGCAGGAACTCGGAATACGCCTGAAGGGCCTTCATGCTTTTTGGGCTGACAGGGGCCGGTGAAAATCCGCAGTTGCCGGTGATCACGGTTGTAACGCCCTGCTCGATGAGCGGATATAAAATATCCTGATGATTGGGCAGCGGCAGCGTCCAGTCAAAGTGGGAGTGGCAATCGATAAAGCCGGGAGATACCGCCAGCCCCCGGGCGTCAACCGCCTGATCGCTTTCGCTTGACAACAGGCCTTGGGCATCTGCGGATTCGGCGTGGGCAACGGCGGCGATGCGATCGTTTTCGACCAGAAGATGACCGTAAAACGGCTCTTTTCCTTTACCGTCAACGATCATGCCGTTTTTAACGAGTATTTTTGACATACGTTTGTCCTATGGTTGGGATTTCAATCCGATCACGGCAGCGGCACCGCCGCATTTTTGTCCACCGATGTCGACAGCACGATGGCGGTTTGCGTTTTTCCGAAAGGGCTGAGGCGCGCAACCACCGCTTCGAGTGCGGGCAGGTCTTCCACTTGAACATGCATGATGAAAGAAGCCTCACCGCTTATGTGGTGGCAGGCGGTGACCTGGTCCATCCCGGCTGCCAGGGCCTTTACCGATTTATAATTTCGGGGATCGGTGGTCAGGTTGATGAAAGCGGCGACGGTCCGGCCGACTGCCTCGGGCGCGATTCTGGCATGGTAGCCCCTGATAATGCCGGCATCCTCCAGTTTTTTAATCCGCTCAGACACCGCCGGCGCCGACAATCCCACCTTTCTGCCGATACGGCTGACAGGCGTCCTGGCATTTTCCTGCAAGAGGGAAAGAATTTTTAACCCGATCGGGTCCAGTAATTTTTCAAATTGAAGGTTCATGCCTGAAAAGCCTTTTATTTGTAAGTGAACCGGGCGAAAAAGCGTGGGATAACCATGGCGCCGGCGACGAAAATACGATAGTTTTACCCTCAGGCTTGCAACGCTAAGGGGTACCGTCGGGAAAAACGCATGATCTCCATAATGCTCAATGGATTTTTTACCGGATTACTGCTTCAAATAGCTATCGGTCCGGTGTTCTTTTTTCTTCTCAATATCTCTCTGCAGAAAACGATTGCGGACGGACTGGTTGCCGTTCTTGCCGTAACAATCGTGGATTATCTGTTCATCACCCTGGCGGTACTGGGTGTTGGAAAATTGTTGGAAAAGCCTAAAATAAAGCTCGCTGCAGGAATCACAAGCTCCTTCGTACTTGTATGGTTCGGCATTGCAATGATGCTATCCGCCAACCAAGACCATTTTCATGATATCGCGAATACGGTCGTTGAATCAAACGTTATTTCAAGCTTTACGGCTGCATTCGTGTTGACAATTTCCAGCCCGCTCACCATCGTTTTCTGGACAAGCCTGTTTGCAGCCAAAGCGATCGAAAAAGGCTATACGCAAAAGCAGCTGGCGGGCTTCGGGTTTGCGGCGGGATTGGCCACACTCGTCTTTCTCGGGCTTTCCGTTTCCCTGCTTTCAAGCATCAAGGCGTCAATACCCGCACAGCTTCTCCGGACAGCCAATATAACCGTGGGCGCGGTGCTGATTGTTTATGGGATGCTGCGGCTATCGAAAATCGTCCTGCCATTGCACACCTCAACGGTTGACCAGGTATATCCCAACGCAGACCAGCAGGAGGGCCACGATCAACACCGGTGAAATCGGATCTTTCAAGAGCAGGCCGCCGGCAAGGACCCCCATGAGCGGTGTCAGGAAGGTGAAGGAAGCCAGACGCGACGGCGGATAGGTGCGAATCAACCAGAACCACACGAGGTAAGTGACAAAGGCCACCCAGACGGTCTGATACAAAAGAGAGCCGACAATCAAGGGCGTCAACGTGGTGATGCCGGGCTCGTTCCTCGTCCAGGAGGCGGCCAGCAGCACAACCGCAGACACGACCAGCTGGTACAAAAGGACTTTGCCGGGCCTGATCTTCACCAGGGGGGATGCTTTGATCAGCACCGTGGTGGCTCCCCAGAAAACAGCCGCCCCCACCAGCATACTGTCGCCGATGAGCATTTGCATGGAGGGCAGGCCCATGGATTCCCTAAAGGCCAGTACAATGCCAAGGAAGGCAGTGCACAGGCCGGCAACCTGAATCCTGCTGAGGTTTTCGCCGGGAATGAACAGCTGGGCGCCCAGTGCCACCACGAAAGGGGATAGGTACAGGAAAATACTGGACCGGGAAGCGAGGGTAAAGTCGAGGCCCCAGTACACCAGCAGGAACTCCATGGCAAAGAGTGTGCCGGCGGCAATCCCCCACCACAGGGTGCCGTCTCTTTCCCACAGCGGTTCCCGGCGCATCAGCATCCACATGAGGATCAAAAGGGATGCACCGGCGGAGCGAAGGCCGCTTTGCAACAGGGGGGCAACGGCCTGATTGGTGACCTTGATGGCCACCTGGTTCAGGCCCCAGCTGCCGCAGAGAATGAACAGCAAAAAGATGGCGCCGGCATCCAGGGTCCGCTTTTTTGCAACGGGGCCGGATCCGGCTGCTGCGGATTTCATGCACCCTCCGGTTTTTGGACGCCTGCGCTGAACAGAATCATGTAAAGGATATATCCGTAGGCAATCAAGGCAGGGATGGCAAAGGAGCGAAAGTAGGTTCCCAGGGGGGCGAGCACGATGGCCGTCAACCAGTGCACGGCGATGACGGTTTGCGAGTGCAGCCTGATGGGGAAGTCGTCCTTTCTGCAGATGACGGCCAGGCCGCTCAGGTTCCAACCGTAAAGCGATGCGAACGAGTGCATCCGCAGCAGATACTTCAGATGCTCGTGGTTATAGTCGGGCCTGAACTCCAGGGCGATGTATATGATGCCGGTGATGGCGGTGTACCAGAGGAAAAACATGCCTGAGGTCAGAAAGCTTTTCTGTTGAACCCGGTCGCTTAGGTCTTTATACATGAAGTAGATCAGCACCACCGAAAAAAAGAGGATCGTGGTCACCACCAGCTGGGGAATGAGCTTCTCGAACAGGATGAAAAGGAAAAAGATGATGACGCCCAGGTTGACGTTCCAGAATCCCATGTTTTTCAGGCGCAGTACCAGGCGCGAAACCTTCTGACGCATGAACGAAAAGATGATCGACATGGTGATCAGCGAGATCGGGAAGGAGAACCCCAGGAAAAAGGTGTCCAGGGTAAGCTTTTGAAGCGATACCAGCTTCAGGTATTGGTTGTTCAGGATTACCAGTCCCGAAATGGTGAGCCCCATGCTCAGACACAGCAGGGAGGCCTGGTGGAATTTTGCGGCGACCGGCGCTCCCGATTGGAAAAAATTGAACGGGAAAAGGGAGAATTTCCGGATCCTCACCGAATCCACGATGATTGCCATGGCAAAGGCCACCAGCATGGCAGGCAGATAACAATTCATGAAGGCCAGCAGCGCATAGGCCAGTGACAATATCAGGAAGGACAAGGCTTTTTTGGAAAGCTTGGTGCGGCCTTCGGAGAAATAGATCAATATGGTGCCGCCGCTGCAAAGATTGAAGAGAAAAATGTGCAGACGCTCAAAATTATACAGGGTGGTGCCCGGAATGAACAGCTGCAGAAAGCCGAACAAAAGGGCGATAAACATCAACACCATCAAAAACAGCCTCAGCCGGAGACTCATGATAGGTTCCTTTCTTTAATTATTCATAATGGTTGCGCAGCAACCATTATTTGCCGAGCAGATGCCGCAGCGCTCCCTCCAGTTCCGGGTGCCGGAATCGATACCCGGTTGCCAGTATTTTTTCGGGCTCGACCCTGGTGCTGGACAAAAGGACCTCCTTGCCCATCTCCCCAAAAACCAGCTTGATCAGCCAGGCCGGGATGCTGAAAAAGGCGGGCCGTGAGAGGACCCTGCCCAGGGTGCGGGTCAGTTCCAGATTGGTTACCGGGTTCGGGGCCACAAGATTGACGGGTCCTGAAAGCGTGTCGTCGTTGATGGCTTGGTAAACGGTCCCGATCAGGTCATCCATGCCGATCCAGCTCATGTACTGCCTCCCTGTCCCCACCTTGCCCCCCAGGCCCATTTTGAAGGCGGGCAAAAGACGCTTGAGAGCGCCGCCCATGGGGGTCAACACAACGCCGATGCGCAGAAAGACGGTGCGAATTCCTTTCGCAAGGGCCGGGAAGGCGGCCTGCTCCCAATCGTCGCACACGCCGGATATGAAATCGGCGCCGCACTCGTTGGCTTCGGTCATGACGTCGTTGCCCCTGTCCCCGTAATAGCCGATGGCCGAGGCGCATAAAAAAGCGCCGGGGGGCTTTCGAAGGCTGGCTACGCTTTCCGCGATCAGCGCGGTGGTGGCGTTGCGGCTTTCGACGATGCGCTTCTTTTTTTCGGGGGTCCATCTTCCCTGTCCGATGTTTTCCCCGGAGAGATGGATCACCACGTCGAAATCGCTCTCAGCGTCGATGTCAATCACCCGGCTGCGGGGGTCCCAGAAGCGTTCATCCGTGTTCGGACGCGGTTGATGGCGCACCAGGCGGGTGATGCGGTGGCCGCCCGTGGTGAAAAAAGGGACCAGGGATGAGCCGACCAGGCCGCTGGCACCTGACAGAAGGATGTGCAGGGGCTTTTGATCAGGTCTGGCGAGGTGGCTCACCAGATCCTCCGCAGTCGTTGCGTGGCGATAACGGAAAATACGCGCCAGCTTTTTGCGGACGGCGCTACCGCCGAAAAGGTTTCCAAAAGGGGACAGCGGCAAGGCGAAATCGACACGGTCTTCCATCAGGGAACTGCCGTCTTTTCCGGGCAGGAAGGTGTGGGTGTGCTCCCATTTTTTAAAGGGGCCCCTGGCCTGCCTGTCTCGGAACATGCGGTTTTTTTCATAATGCGTGTGTTCTGCAACCCACCTTATTTTCAGCGGCAGCGGGCCCGCTTTGAGCTTCATTTCCACACGCGTACCCGTATCGATGCCCGGGCCCTTGGATATGACTTCTAGGGGGTCCCATGGCGGGCTTAGCCGTTCCAGGGCGCCGGGTCGTTCGTGCCACTTGAACACTTCCTCGGCCGGGGCATCTATTTGGCTTCGTTTTTTAAAGATCATGGGGGGTGGTTATGCCTCATGTCAGCGGATAATGATACATAAGTGTCTCACCTAATTTGACCGTTTCAAATTCAGGGTGACCGGTATCATTGGACTACACTATTTAACGGCAGGGTGCAAGAAGGCTGAAAAAACACCGTTGCAACGGGGCGAGGGCCAACATGCCGCACAGCGAGTGGTTTCATGCATCCATGCGGATTTGGGATGTTTTCTGGCACGTTTTTAGCATGATAGGGTGACAAGCGTTCGGTCAGCGCGATGAATCGAAGCGCATCGCCGCAAGCTGGGGCGCCGATATAGAAGAAAGCGCAGGATGGTCCCTTGAAAGATGTGTCAAGGGTTCATACCTTAGGCATAAGAAAAAACGACAGCAGGGAGGTCGTTAGCATGAATCTGAATGATATCAAAAAAAAGCGGGACCTGGTGGACTCGATCGACTGGGATATGACGCCCGAGGAGGCTGTGAGACTCTACCTGGAGTGGGGCAACAACTGGGCGCGCGGCAACTACGTGATTCGGTCTAAAGACGATGTGACCCACTACTTCGTTGTGAACACCTGGAACGAGGAGCCGGTCATCTATCTTGTCCGGCGTAGTTCCGAGGAGGCCGAAGAATTGGCGGAGTTCCGAATGCCGCGGCGTTTGAGAGAAGCCTACCTAAAGAAAAATGGGAACTTGAAAGGCGTGTATGCCGTTGAAGGGGAAGTTCGCGACTGGCTGAAGCAGGAACTGGAGGCTGCCTGAAGGCGCCCGTAAGGATTTGGCTTGAATCGGAAATGAAAATGTGAAAAATAAGTGTCATGGCAGGAAGGGTCGCCCCCTCGGCTGAAAGTTTTGTTTATAGAGCCGTAAATTTTTAAAACTAATTCTTTAAAGGAGGAGGTTGTAATGAATTTCAATTCTGTGGAAGAGATCGTCGAGTATGCTCTGGACAAAGAAAAAGAGGCTGTTGAATTCTACACGGAACTCAGCCAGAACGAAACCTTCAAGGCCGCTAAAGAAACCTTCCTGCAATTTGCCGAAGAGGAGAAAAAGCATGTCCGGCTGCTGGAGAACTTCGGTAACGACAAGGTGAAAATCGGAGAATACAAATTTGAGTGGATCCCCGATATGAAACGCAGCGACTACATGGTGGATGTCGAGTATGAACCGGGAATGCACTACACTGATATTTTGCGGCTGGCCATGAAGCGTGAAGAAAAGTCCCTGAAACTTTACAACGAACTGTCTGAAAAGGCGGACAGTGACGATTTCGTAAACATGTTCAAGATGCTCTGCCAGGAGGAGGCCAAGCACAAACAGATCCTGGAGACCATTTACGACGATTTCATGGCCGAGCAGGGCGACTAAGAAAAAAAGTTGTTAATCGACACAAAAAAGCCCTCCAGCAAGGTATTGCAGGAGGGCTTTTTTAGTTAAAAGCTATCCATCGAGCGCTTTAACAGTTGGCACTGTCTTCGCGGCACTGTTTCTCCTTGGTCTTTTCAGCCAGGCGCACCTGGCGTCTGTTAATGGCTTCCCTGTTGCGTCTCTTTTCGTCCTTGGTGAGTATCTCAATCGGCGGAACCGGTGCCGGCCGGTTGTTTTCATCCAGGGCGACAAAGGTGAGATAGGCCGATGCCGTGTGCCGGACCGTCCGAGTGATGATATCCTCGGCTTCCACCCTAGCGCCGATTTCCATGGAGGTTTTGCCTACCATGTTGATGCTGGCCTTGACGGTCAAGATATTGCCGATGAACACCGGGTGGTGGAAATCGAGGCGGTCGATGGACGCCGTCACCACGTTGGTGCCGGTATGCCTGATGGCCACGACACCAGCGACGTCGTCAATGTGCTTCATGACAACGCCTCCGTGCATGATACCGGCGAGGTTGGCGTCATGCTGGGACACGATGTGCCGCATGATGACGCTGCTGTTTTTAACTGTTTTCGCTTCCATCCTAATTACTCCAGAATGTAACGTTCGATCGTATAATAGCGGCGACCCGTCGCGGCGGAGCTAAAGCAGCGAAGGCGGAAGCCGCGTCATATAACCGAATGGCCGCCGGGTTCTGAAGGCCCGGCGGCCATTCGGTTATTTCCAGTAGGGGTCGATCAGATCTTCGAATATGACGGTGGCGGCTTCCGCCCCCTGGCCTGCGGCGGTGACGATCTGCTTGAATCCGCCGGCAACGTCTCCGGCCGCGTATATGCCGGGAATGTTGGTGCGGTAGTTGTCATGCTGGATGTACCCCTCTTCACTGAGTCGGATGCCGAGCTTTTCGGCCAGACTGTTGGAGGGATCATAGCCAATAGCCATGAACACGCCGTTGACCTCAAGCGTTGACTCCTCCCCGGTCCGGTTGTTTTTGAGCACGACCGATTCAACGTTGTGGCTTCCGTTGATTCCCACCACCTCGGTATTGAAAAGAATGGGGATGTTGTTTTGAACGAGGTTCTGGATCAGTACTTCCTGGGCTTTGAGCGTGTCTTTGCGGTGGACCATGGTGACCTCCACACCCACATTCTTGAGGTAGAGGGCTTCCGTGGCGGCACTGTTGCCGCCGCCAATAATGATGACCTTGCGCCCTTTGAAAAGCTGACCGTCGCAGGTGGCGCAGTAGCTGACACCGTGGCCCCCCAGCCGCTGTTCACCGGGGACACCCAGGTGGCGGTGGCTCGCCCCCATGGTCATCAACACGGAACGGGTGAGGAACTTGCGACGGCTGGTCTGAACCGTAACCGGTTCACCGGGCTGAATGTCCACCACTTCCTCGCCGGGAAAGATGCGGACATATTCCAAGGCATGGGTGACCATGATGTCCACCAGGGTTTTACCGCCTACCTGCTTCAGGCCCGGGTAATTTTCAACCACCGGGGTCAGGGCAATCTGACCTCCCAAAACGCCTTTTTCCACCACGACCGTCTTCAACCCGCTGCGGGCGGCATAGATGCCGGCGCTCAGGCCGGCCGGTCCCCCGCCGATGACGACCAGGTCGGTTTGGATCTCCTTTTCCTGGCTTTCGGGAATAAAAACGGTTTGCTGCTCCATTTTGTCAAGCGAGGCTACGAACAGCTCCTCCGATTGGGCGCCCTGGGCGATGAGCACATCGTTGGCATAGGTCTGAGGTACGGATTGTGCCGAGTACTGGTTCGCCAGTTCCGGGTTGGCCTGGATGTCGATGATTTCCAGGGATATCTGCCCAGGTTTTTCGATGGCGGCTTTGAGGGTGTTCAAGGCCTGTTGCGGGCAGTAGGGACAGGAGGCACTGACAAACACTTTGACGTTTCGGGGTTGGTCGATTCTTTGGAGGACCTGCAGTGCCTGGGGATTCAGATTGCTTTCCCCCGTGCCGATCAGCAAAAGAGCCTCCAGGAATATGCGCCCCTCCTCTCCAAGGGGGGCTCCCAGCCATTTCAGATTGTATTTTTCGGGCGCCAGGAGAATGGTCGGTGAACCCTGTATGTCCCATTTACGGGCCAGCTCATGGCCGAGATCATATTCCCGCATGGTTATTTTGTCGGTCATCTGGCGGAAGAAGCGGATGGCCTGCCGGGCGGCATCGGTAAAAACATCGTTTACGCCGGGCTGGGCGAAAAGATAAATGGGAATTTCTTCCTTTATGTCCTTGAAAAGGCGCGCTATTTCCCGCTGCGCTTTTTCGATTTGAGCCTGTTCGATTTGAGCCCGTTCCATTTCGGCGTTGTCAAACGCTCCCGGGTCATTGTTTGCCATATCCATGGTTTCATATCCTCCAACATGCTGTCTTTATAAACACCTATGTCAATTTAGGAAATAATGTTGCGGTCAACACAGGCATCCGTTTCCCTTGTTTGGGAGGCTATCGGTCGCTAATAGGCACGAAGGCGCACTCATCCGGCCCGCAATATTCCCCTACATAATCCGATTCCGGCCGGTACAGTGCCGGTTTGGGTGCTGCGTCGGCGAACTGCTCTTCCAGAACATGGGCACACCATCCGGCAATCCTGGAAACGGCGAATACCGGTGTAAAGAGGTCGGTGGGGATGCCCATGTAATAATAGAGCGAGGCGCTGTAGAAGTCGACATTGACATAGATATCCCTGCCCTTTTTTTCCTTGAAGGCGGCCTTGCCCTTGATTTCGAGTGCCTTGGAAAGTTCATACCAGCGTGTGTCACCGACGCGTTCACCCATGGTTTTGGACATGGGCGCCAGGATATGCGCCCGGGGATCGTCGGTTTGATAAACGGCATGGCCGAGTCCCATGATGACACCGCCTTCTTCAAGGGTTTTGCGGACATAGGCATCGACGTTGTCGACAGAACCGATCTCGAGCAGCATCCGCATCACCCGCGTATTGGCGCCGCCGTGGAGGGCTCCGGAAAGAGAGCCCACGGCCGCCCCGACAGCTGCGTACATGTGGGCACGTGTGGAGGCCACCTCCCTGGCCGCGAAAGTCGACGCATTGAACGAGTGTTCGGCATGCAGGACAAGACAGGTGTCGAAATAACCGGCCAACGCTTCATCCGGTACCTCGCCTTTGAGCATGTAAAGGAAATTGGCGGCATGACTCAAATCGGGATTAGGAGCTATGGGCTGCCGGCCGTTGCGAATCCTGTCCCAGGCTGCTACGATGGTGGCAAATTTGGCGATCATGCGGAGAGCCATGCGAACGGAACCATCCCGGGTTTCATCGCCCAGGTCCGGATCGTATTGTGCCAGGATGGCCACGGAAGCCTGCAGAATATCCATGGGCAGCACATCCTTGCGACTTGCCTGGAGAAAAGCGACGAGTTGTTCGGGGATCGCTCTTTGTTCCGACAGGCGCTTTTTGAAATCCGCGAGTTCGTTTTTGCCGGGCAGCTTTTCGTAAAGCAGAAGATAAGCGATTTCTTCGAAGGACACTTTTCCTGCAAGATCCTTGACAAGATACCCGCGGTAAACGAGCTTGCCGAGTGCCCCGTCCACATCACTTATTTTTGTGCTGGCGATCGTAACGCCCCTCAATCCAGTGTTGATCGTTTTTTCTTCCATTTCTCACCTCATGCCTGGTTGGGAGTGAAGCATTTGTTATAACCAACTACCAAATTCCATGCCAGAATGCCCACAAAATGGGTTTCTTTAAGATATTTTTTGTATGTTGCCTTTGCAACGGGTTTCCAGGGGGGAGTGGTGTGCAGATGCCGGGCCTTTTAAGTGTAAGATGACAAAAAAATGTTTCACAATTATGGGTATTGAGACAGATGTGTATCAACCTCATCGGTTCAATGCGACAAAAGAAAACAGGTGCCGCTCACAGGAAATGCGGCCGCCCTTGCGGGGCATCTTGCCGGAAGCGTGCACACGGCGGGTCCGCCGCAACCGCCCCTTCGGAAAAAAGCCGATGGATCGAGTGGGGGCGTTGTTCCCGTGCACAAAAAAGAGCGTGGTCAGTCGTTTACCGCGGTCTGGCGGCTTTTGCGCGTACACTCCGGGCAAAGACCGGTAAATTCGAGATTGTGGCCTATGATTTCATAAACCGTGGCCTCGTACAACTCGTCCTCGATCTGGTTCAGCGGTGCGATGGGTGCATCGTCCACACGATCGCACTGAACACAGCGGATATGATAATGCTTGCTGCAAACACCATCATAGCGCTTCAGGGACCCACTGAGCTCGAGTTTCTGAATTTCCCCAAGCTGGCACAGCACCTCCAGGTTGCGGTAGACGGTGCCCAGGCTGATTCTGGGCAGCCGCTTGCGGACTCTCTCGTACAGTTCATCCGCGCTGGGGTGGTCATTTCTGCTCCTCAACTCTTCGAGGATGACCATGCGCTGCCGTGTCGTTCTCAGGGCTTTTTCTTTTGGCTGTAACTGCATCACTACTGCTGTCACCGTCGCATTGCGCCTCTTGGGGCCTTTTGGCATTGGGCCGCCAGGAGAAGCGCCTTATTTTTTCTTTACAGGTCGACCCACATATCGGCTTCGTTTCCGCAACTGCTGCAGGTGCCGATCCCCTTGACGCGCTGTTTGCGGCCGGATTGGGCCGAATTCTGGGAAGCGGTTCGGGGGGCATCGGCGGTGTCGGTTTCAGGCAGGGTGCAGGTCACTACCATTTCCGCCTCGCTGCCACACTTTTCGCACTTGCACACCTGTTTTATCTGTTTTACGGTCTCACTCATCGCACACTCCTGAAAAGTTATTGTCAATGCGGTTGAAAGCCGATCAGTACTGAATTAAATCAGCAATGCGGCCAAGATTCAATATTAAAATCAAAAAATTGTTTCGATTCTGTCCACTCCGTGCTAAAAAAGAAAATATGTCACCACTTCCAACGGGGTCTTAAACAATCAGTATAACATATAGAAATAAATTTTTAAATTGATCATTTCGTCGCAGCTGCATGGACCGATGATATTCCTCCGCAATAGAAAAGGCTATGATTTAAACCTTTCCGGGAAGCCATCGCCGCAGGTATCGGTGAGAGATATACCTGAATTTGTTGCGCTTACGCCGGAAAAGATACCTTTTGTCAAACCAAGGCTGAAGGTGAAAGAGGGCACTCGGGTTCGCATCGGGTCCCTGGTGTTCGAAGACAAGCGCAATCCGGCCATTCGATTTTTGTCCCCCGGTTGCGGCCGTGTGTCCGAGATTGCCTTCGGCCCCCGCCGGGTTATCAGGAAAGTGGTCGTGCAATTGGACGGAGAAGAACGGCACGAATCATTTTCAAGCTACTCCGAGCCGCAACTGGCGGAGGTGTCGCGAACGGAGCTGGTGGAGGCCATCCTCCAGGGGGGGCTGTGGTGCCTTTTAAAAAAGCTTCCTTTCGGAGATATTCCGGACCCGCAGGAGGTGCCTCCGGTCATCATCGTGAGCCTCGATTCCCGAGAACCTTTTCAACCCAATCCGGCGGTTTACCTGAAGGGCAAGGAAGATTTACTGGCTTTCGGCATCCGCATTCTTGAAAAATTATGCCCGTCGGTACAGGTTTCGATCCACAAGGAGAACGAGGCGCTTGCCGCGGGGCTGAATGGAATGCTGACCCACTGTGTGAGCGGGCCGTATCCGGCCGGCGATGCCGGGGTGCTGCATTATCGCATCAAAAACAGCCCGGATGACAACCGGGCCTGGTGCATCAAGGGGCAGGACGTTTTACTGCTGGCCGAATTGATCGGGACGGGAACGTATCCGACCGACAGAACCGTGGTGCTAGGCGGCAGCCGGGCTCCGCAACAGCTGCACGTGAAAACGCGCATGGGGGCACCGCTGGCCTATATTGCCGGAAATTCAAGCCGGGAATCCGGACGCAACCGCTACATCGTCGGCGGACTTTTTAAAGGGTACACGGCTGACAAGGACTCGTTTCTGGACTTGTACGCCACGTCCCTCACCATCCTTCCCGAGGGCGATGACAAGGTGTTTTTGGGCTTTATCCGGCCGGGGCTGCACCAGCCCAGCCGCTCCCGGACATTTCTCTCGAGTCTCAAAACGTCGCCCTTTACGGTGGATTGCGGAATGCACGGTGAGGAGCGGGCCTGTATCAACTGCGGCTACTGTGACGATGTCTGCGCAGTGGATATCCTGCCCCAGTTTACCTTGAAGTGCACGCTCGCAGGGGAGGTGGAGGATTCCCTGGCACACGGACTGCTGGACTGCGTAGAGTGCGGCCTGTGCACCTTTGTGTGCCCATCAAAGATCGATATCTGTGCCGCACTGAAATCGGCAAAGGCCGGGTATTACAAAGAGATCGGCTGATCGCTCGGCCGCAGGGAGCCGTTTCCCTGCGGTGGGGTGATCAAGGGTCGAGGATATATGAAGCTGATAGCTGACATTTTTGAAAAAAGCCGCCCCCTGTTCGAGGAGGAAGGTAAGCTGGCCAGATGGTTCCCGCTGTTTGAAGCCACGGAATCCTTTTTTTTTATTCCAGGCCTGACAACCAAAAGAGATGCCCACGTGCGGGACAGCCTGGATGTCAAGCGCTTTATGAGTTTTGTCATCCTGGCGTTGCTGCCGCCGTTTCTTTTCGGTGTCTACAACGCCGGGCATCAGGCGAGCCTGGCATCGGGGTTGAGCCCGGCGCCCATTGCGGTATTCCTGAGAGGGATCTGGATCGTCCTGCCGCTCGTGATTATTTCATACGGGGTCGGCTTTTTCTGGGAGATCCTGTTTGCCGTGGTCAGAAAGCACCCCATCAGTGAGGGGCTTCTGGTTACCGGTTTGCTTTTTCCGCTTACCCTGCCGCCGACCATACCGCTGTGGCAGGCAGCCGTGGGCATGTCGTTCGGGGTGGTGATCGGCAAGGAGGTTTTCGGGGGTACCGGCAGAAACATTCTCAACCCGGCATTGACCGGCAGGGCGTTCCTTTTCTTTGCCTATCCCGGCAACATGTCCGGGGACGCTGTTTGGATGGTCGTGGAAAAGGCCAAGGCCGGCCTCGCGGACGTTGTCAGCGGCGCCACGCCCCTGGCCATTGCCGGCATCACCGGCCCCCAGGAAAAGATCGAATCCGCTCTCGACGCGGCCGGGTATCCGTTTATCAAACTGCTCCTGGGGAACTATCCGGGCAGCATCGGGGCGACATCGGCGCTCTTGTGCCTGGCGGGGGCGGTTTTACTGGTGATCGTGGGAATCGCCAGCTACCGCATTATCGCCGGAGGGATCCTGGGGGCGCTGGCAACGGGTTTTTTCCTCAATTTCGTTGCCTCGGGAACCGCATCGGCCTGGTTCACGCTCAATCCTTTTTACCATCTGGTGATGGGCGGATTTGCTTTCGGCATCGCTTACATGGCCACCGATCCGGTGACGGCGCCGGGTATGGACAAATCCAAATGGGTCTATGGCTTTCTTATCGGCATGCTGACGGTGCTGATAAGGATCTTCAACCCGGCATACCCGGAAGGCATCATGCTGGCCATATTGTTCATGAACCTTTTTTCACCGCTGTTCGATCATTTAGAAATCAAGATGAAGCTGAAAAAAAGGGTGGTCAATGTCTGACAACCTCAGGTCCATTTTCTTTGCCGTCGTCACCGCCCTTGTCTGCAGCCTTCTCCTGACTGCGGCCTACAGCGGTTTGCGGCCTTTCCAGCAGGAAAACATCGAGGTGGACCGCAAGAAGAACATCCTCAAGGCCGTCGGGCTTCTGGAAGAGGGTCATGCTTACAGCCACGATGGGATCAAGGCCATGTATGCCGAGAACATCGTCTGCATGCGGGTGGATGCCGAAGGGCGTGTAATGGAAAAGGGGGCGGGGGGCGGAAAGGGGCTTCCCATATATCTCTACCGGCGGGATGGCGAGGTGGTGGCCTATGTGGTGCCGATCAATACCCGGGGGCTCTGGGGCAAGATTCACGGCTACCTGGCTTTAGAGAGTGACGGGTCCACGGTGTCCGGATTCACGGTTTACCAGCACAACGAAACACCCGGGTTGGGGGGCGAGATCGAAAAAGAGTGGTTTCAGAAAAATTTCAAAGGCAAGAAAATTGTCGATCAGCAAGGTCGTTTCGTCTCCATCGGTATTGCCAAGCCGGCGGCGATCGCCGCTATGGACGCGGCCGAAAAGATCAACTATGTGGACGGCATCAGCGGCGCCACCCTCACGGGGCGCTTTCTGACGGCGGGGCTCAAGAAGATTCTGAGTGAGTATGAACCGGTTTCCATCCGGTTCCGCAGCAAGGAGATGCTGCGGGTGCCTAAGGGGTCGGCGGCATGCGGGGAGAGTCAATGAAGTTAACTCAAACGAAGCATTTCAAGACATTTTCGGAACCGTTGATCCAGAACAACCCTATTTCCATGCAGATGCTGGGAATCTGCTCCGCTCTGGCGGTGACGGTTCAGATGAAAACCGCTGTGGTGATGGGCCTGTCCCTCACCTTTGTGCTGGCGTTTTCCAACCTGGCCATATCGATCATGCGCCGGGTCATTCCACGCAACATCCGTATGATTGTGGAACTGAGCGTGATCGCCACGCTGGTGATCATCGCCGACCAGGTTCTCAGGGCTTTTTTTTACGATATCAGCAAACAGCTGTCCGTATTCGTGGGGTTGATCATCACCAACTGCATCGTCATGGGGCGGGCGGAAACCTTCGCCCTGGGCAATCCGCCCGGGCTGTCCTTTCTCGACGGACTGGGCAACGGCGCCGGGTATGGATCGGTTCTGGTTTCCGTGGCCCTCATCCGGGAGACCTTGGGTGCGGGCAAGTTTCTGGGAGTGGCCATTGTACCGGAATTCGTTTACCGGGCGGGATATGAAAACATGGGATTCATGCAGCTGGCCCCGGCCGCCTTCATCATCATCGGCCTTTTGGTGTGGCTGCAGAAAACCCTGTCAAAAGAATGAACCACAGCGTGCGCTCATGGAAGACCTTATAAGCATATTTCTAAATTCCGTTTTTGTGGGCAATATTCTCCTGGCCTATTTTCTGGGGATGTGCTCCTTCGTGGCTATCTCCAAGAACATGGATACGGCCATCGGGCTGGGGGTCGCCGTGGTGTTCGTTCTGTCCATCACCGCTCCCGTCAACTGGATCATCTACCGCTTCCTGCTGGCCCCCGGGGCACTTTCCTGGGCCGGGCTGCCCGATGTCGACCTCAGTTTCCTGAAATTCATCACCTTCATTGCCGTCATTGCGGGCATCGTTCAGGCGGTGGAGATGGTCATCGACCGGTTCTCTCCGGTTCTGTACAATGCCCTGGGTGTGTTTCTGCCGCTTATCACCGTGAACTGCGCCATTCTCGGGACCAGCCTTTTCATGGTCGAGCGCAATTACAGTTTCACGGAGTCGCTGGTGTTCGGTGTCGGCTCGGGGACCGGCTGGCTGCTGGCCATCGTCTCCATGTCCGCCATCCGCATAAAACTGCGCTATGCGGATGTTCCGGAGGGCCTTCAGGGCTTCGGCATCACCATGATCGTAACCGGCCTCATGGCAATGGGTTTTATGCTTTTCAGTGGGATCACCCTATGATCTATGTCGCCGCCATCATCGTTTTTTCAGGGGTCATCCTGCTGCTTGTGGGCATGCTGCTGCTCGTCGAGGCCAGGGTGGTTCGCAAGGGCAACTCGCAGGTGGTCATCAATCAGGATGCGGAAAAACCTCTCAAAATCCCGGTGGGAACCACCCTGTTGAAGGCCCTGTCCAACAACGACATTTTCATCCCTTCCGCCTGCGGGGGGGGCGGTTCCTGCGGCATGTGCAAGTGCCGGGTCGAAAAAGGGGTGGAGACCTACCTGCCCACGGAGCTCGTGCATATCAGCAGGAAGGAAAAGCAGGAAAACATCCACCTGGCCTGCCAGCTCAAGGTGAAAGACGACCTGATGATCCGGATCCCCGAGGAGATCCTGGACGTCAAAAAATACAACGCCACGGTTATTTCCAACGAGAACGTGGCCACTTTCATCAAGGAACTGGCCATAGAGCTGGACCCGGGCGAAACCCTCGATTTCAATGCGGGCGCCTACATTCAGATCGACATTCCGGAATACACCCTTTCCTTTGCCGCATTGCGCAAACGGGTGGGGGCCAAATTCAGGCCGGCATGGGACCGTTTCAACCTGTGGGGATTGAAATCGAAGAACGAGGAGCCGATATTCAGGGCCTATTCACTGGCCAACCCGCCGTCGGAAAGATCGGTTCTGCGGTTCACCGTCAGGATAGCCACTCCTCCGCCGGGGGCCAAGGCCGTCCCGCCGGGGATGGGCTCGTCATACATCTTCAATCTGAAGGAAGGCGATCGGGTGACCTTGAGCGGTCCCTACGGCGATTTTTTTGTCAACGACACCGAACGGGAAATGTGCTTCATCGGGGGCGGAGCCGGCATGGCACCGCTGCGCAGCCAGATCTTGCACCAGCTCAATACCGTGGGCACCAAAAGAAAGCTCACTTTCTGGTACGGCGCGCGGTCACTGCAGGAACTTTTTTTCGAGGAGGAATTCAGGGCGCTCGAAAAGAAATTTGACAATTTCACCTATTATGTCGCCCTGTCCGACCCCCAGCCGGAGGACAACTGGAAGGGCATGACCGGGTACATCCATCAGAATCTTCACGATCACTATTTAGCCGACCACGAAGATCCCACCGAGATCGAGTACTATTTGTGCGGCCCCCCCATCATGGTTCAGTCCATTGAGGATATGCTGGACAGCCTGGGGGTGGAACCGGAGATGATTAAATTCGACAAATTTTCCTGACAAGACACTAAAAGGCCATTTTTTCGGGCGGTCGGCGTTCGGGAACGTATTCCTCGGTGATTTCTCCCCGGTTCCACGCTTCCGAAACGTACAGGTTGCAGTAGCAGCTGCCGAACTCCGCCACATCCGGTTCGCGATAGACACAGGGGCAGATGATGTCGCGGTCGGCCTCTTTATCGCCGGCGGCCAGACGGCACGGGCAGACCATGTAGCCGTAACGCTCCTTGTTGGTCAAAAGGGCCTCGAGCAGGTCGAAGACCCGTTCCCGGTCTTTGTTGAAGAAATAGCCTTTAGGCTCCTGAACCTTTTTCAACTTTTCGAACAGCTCTTGAGCGTCCATTACAATCCCAATGCCTCCTTGATCTCTTTTTCCTTATATCCCACGATCACCTTGTCCCCGATAATCAATGTGGGAAAGGAGCATCTGGGATTGACCTTTTTGACATCCTCCAAAATGGCCTTGCGTTCTTCACCTTCCAAAAGGTCCACGTCCACGAAATCGTATTCGATGGTGCATTCGGACAGCAGCCTTTTGGTGGATTTGCAGTGGCTGCATGTGCTCAGGGTGTAGAGTTTTACGTCTTTTTCAGCCATGAGAGATCCTTTTCCTTACTGTTCACTGTGGTTGTCTTTACATCCTCCTAATCTGAGTTTTCAGCTTAGGATCCGCCATCATCCACTTTGGTGTCGGCAGTGACACCCAACGTATGACATGTATACAGATCAATGTAAAATGAAAATTTAGCGCTTGACAGCCTAAGTTCCGCCTGATATTTTATTAGTAATGATTCTTGTTAAGATATCAATAGTAAGATTTTATTACGTTTCCATTGAACCATAACAATCTTTCCACGAAGGGAGAAAAAATGGAAAAGAAAAAAGTACCATCCAGTAAAAAAGAACTCGATATCAGCCAGGTGACAACCTGTGATGCAACCGCGCAAATGCTTCTCAAGGCCAAACGCGACGGTGTCGAAACCGCTTTTGACCGGGCGTTGAACATGAAGGCCTGCCCGATCGGGGCGGACTCGGCCTGCTGCAAACACTGCGCCATGGGCCCCTGCCGGTTGAACGCCAAAACCCCTTACGACAAGGTCGGGGTCTGCGGGGCCACCATCGACACCATCATGGCCCGTAATTTTGCCAGGATGGTGGCATCCGGTGCCGCAGCGCATACCGACCACGGCATGAGCATGCTGGACCTGTTCCGCGAGGTGGTCAACGGTAATATTACCGATTATGAAATCAAGGACACCATCAAGCTGGAGGCGGTTGCAGAGTCCGTGGGCATCGAGACCGAGGGGAAATCCGTAAAAGAGATCGCCCTGGAGCTGTATGCCGAACTCGAGCGCACCTATACCCAGGTGGAGGGAGAAATTCCCTTTGCCAAACGCGTTCCCCCCAAAACCCTTGAGATGTGGCGCAAGCACGGTATTGTTCCGCGTGGGGCGATGCGCGAGATAATGGAACTGATGCACAGGACCCACATGGGGGTGGACCAGCACTATGAAAACATCACCAAACAGTGCAGCCGGACCGCTCTGGCGGACGGCTGGGGCGGTTCCATGGTGGCCACGGAAATTTCCGACATTCTTTTCGGGACGCCGTCGCCCATCAGCATCGAAGTCAACATGGGAGTGCTCAAGGAGGACCAGGTCAACATCATCGTTCACGGCCACGAGCCCAACCTGTTCGAATCCATGATTGCCTCGGTGAACGAGCCGACGCTGCTGGCGGCCGCCAAAGAAGCCGGCGCCAACGGCATCAACCTGGTGGGCATGTGCTGTTCCGGAGCCGAGGTACTGGTGCGGCACGGCATTCCGCATGCCGGCAACTTCATGTCCACCGAAGCCATCCTGGTCACCGGAGCAGTGGACGCCATGACCGTCGACGTGCAGTGCATCAAGCAGGGATTGGCCAAGGTGGCCGAGTGCTACCAGACTCCCTTGATAACCACCAACCCCCGCTGCCACATCGAAGGGGCTCAGCATGTGGAATTTCACGAACACGAGCCCCGCGGCTGTACGGACGAAATCGTGATCAAGGCCATTACGAGATTCAAAAACCGAAGCGCCGTCATCGAAATCCCCAAGCAGAAAAACGTCGGGGTCCACGGATTCTCCCACGAGTACATCAAGTATATGCTGGGCGGCTCTTTCAGGGGCTCCTACTGGCCGCTGAACGACAACATCATCAACGGAAGAATACGGGGCGTCGCCGGTGTGGTCGGCTGCACCAATCCCCGGGTCAAACAGGACTATGTCCATGTGGAGCTGGTCAAGGAGCTGATCAAGAACGATGTCCTGGTGCTGCAGACCGGCTGTTCCCAGATCGCGCTTTCCAAGGCCGGGCTGACCACGCCGGAAGCCGCCGTTCTGGCGGGAGAGGGGCTGCGGGAGGTCTGTGAAACGGTGGGTATGCCGCCCGTTCTGGGCATCGGCTCCTGTGTTGACAACAGCCGCATTCTGATCGCCGCATCGGAGATGGTGCGGGTGGGTGGATTGGGCGACAGCATTGCCGATCTGCCGGCGGCCGGCGCCGCACCGGAGTGGATGAGCGAAAAGGCCATCAGCATCGGTCACTATTTTGTGGCTTCCGGCGTTTACACGGTATTCGGCGTGACGTTTCCCATTGTGGAGGAAACCAAATTCCACAAGCTGCTTTTCGGCGGCCTGGAAGAGCAGGGCATGGGCAAGTGGGGCTTCACCCCGGACCCCTACGAGATGGCGAGACTGATGATTGCCCACATCGATAAAAAACGGCAGGCGCTGGGCCTCGACAAGGGCAAGGAGCGCGTGCTTATCGATATGGCCGACCGCCGGGCGCTGGACGCCGCATAACCGTCGACTGTACCATGGCCGGTGAGGCATTGCCGGCCATGGTTCTCCTCTTTCAATGTCAGCTGCTATCCCGCATGGACCACTATTCGGTCTTCGCTCTTCTTTTAGGGGACGTTTAGGGGACGTTCATAAATATATAAATAACTACAGGTGCGATGCCAAGTTATTTATATATTTATGAACGTCCCCTATTTTGTTAATGGTATCTCAAGCGTGCGTCGGCCGCCTGTAATATCAGGAATTACGGGACTGGCTGCCCAGAAAGCGGTACAGGGTGGCGCGGCCGACACCCAGCAGCTTGGCGGCCTTGGCCTTGTTGCCTCCGGTTTTGATCAGGGCTTCCTCCACCATGGCGGCATCCAATTTGCGGGTCGGGCCTCTTCTGGGTTTATCGACGACAACCTCCCTCAACTCCATGGGAAGGTCACCGGGCCTGATGATGTCGCCACGGGATCTGACGATGGAAAACTGGACCGCATTCTGGAGTTCCCTCACGTTTCCAGGCCAGTGGTAGTCCATCATCGTGGCCAGGGCCTCGTCCGAGAAGACCGGGACCTCACTGCCCGACCCCCCTGGAAACTGTTTCAGGAAATGATCGACAAGCAGGGGGATGTCGTTTTTTCTCTCTCTCAAGGGAGGGACGGTAATCGGGATGACATTCAGCCTGTAGTAGAGGTCTTCCCGGAAGTTGCCGTTACGGACCTCTTTTTTGATATCCTTGTTGGTCGCGCTGATCACCCTTACATTGACGGACGTCGTCTTTTCGCCGCCGACTTTTTCGAAAGAGCCCTCCTGCAGGAAGCGCAGGAGTTTTACCTGCATGAGCTTGGGCAGTTCGGATATTTCGTCGAGAAATATCGTGCCGCCGTCCGCCAGTTCAAAACGGCCCCTTTTGTCCCTGATGGCACCGGAAAACGCCCCTTTGACGTGTCCGAACAGTTCGCTTTCGATGAGGCCTTCCGGCAGGGCGCCGCAGTTGATGGGAACGAAGGAAGCACCTCCGCGACGGCTTTCATTGTGGATGGCGTGGGCCACGAGCTCCTTGCCGGTCCCGGTTTCACCGAAAATGTGCACCGGAAAATCGTATTCGGTAACATCGCGGATCTGACGGAAAACGGAAATCATCTTGCTGTCGCGACCGATGATATTGGAAAAACTGAACAGTTTGCCGGAATCCATTTTGAGGTCGATGAGTTCGGTCATGTCGCGTAACGTGGCCAGTGCGCCAACGTCTTGACCGTCTTCATCCTTCATCATGATCACCGACATTTCGATGGTGCGGTTTTGCCCGGAGGGGGTGGTGAAGTTGATGGTGTGTTCGCACATGTTCTGGAGGTTCGGGGTGTTGCCGCAAAAAGAGCAGCGATTGCCGCAAAAGGGTTCGCCGAAAGCCTGGTGGCAGTCACGTCCGAGCACGTCCGCCCGCTTGAATCCGGTGATATTCTCGGCGGCATCGTTGAAGAAGAGGATTTTCCTGTTGATGTCATGTGCCAGGATTCCCTCCTTGAGGTTATTTAGAATGTATTCGAGACTCTTGCGGTCTGCCAGCGTTTTGAAGATCATGATATGGCCATATATATTATTGAAATGATTTTGTCAAAAAAATCGGCGTCCTTGAACATTGGAATCCGTGAGCGGCGGATACCTTTTGCCACGATTCTCCGGGCTGCCGCCGCGATGGCGGATCAAATCTGTTTTAGCCTATCCTCAAGGTCGAGGATAGGCTAAAACAAGTTTTCTTGCAACAATCGCTGAGGTATGAATACCCCATGATCGTGGATACGGTGAAAAGAATCGATGCCTACGGGCTTTCCTGGCCCAGATTGTTCCGGGGAACCCTGGTGAAGCGTTACAAGCGCTTTCTGGCCGACGTGCGATTGGAGGACGGCAGCCTGGTGACGGCTCACTGCCCCAATTCAGGAACCATGATGGCCTGTTCCCGTCCCGGGAGGCCGGTCTACATCTCTTTCCACGACAACCCCAAGCGCAAATTGAAATACACCTGGGAAATTATCGACATGCCCGCCTCCCTGGTAGGCGTCAACACACTGGTTCCCAACCGGCTGGTTAGAAAGGCCATCGAAGACGGGCAGGTTGAGGAACTCCGCGGATACGAACGGGTGGTTGCCGAGGTAAAAACCAGTGACAAATCCCGTATCGACCTCATGCTCGAAAAACAGGACGGCCCCGACTGTTTTGTCGAGATCAAAAACTGCACGCTGGTGGAAAATCGGGTGGCCAGGTTTCCGGATGCGGTTACCATAAGGGGGCGTAAGCACCTCAAGGAACTGCAGCGCCTGGTCCGGGAAGGGTACCGGGCGGCCATGTTTTTCCTGGTTCAGCGCATGGATGCGCACCGTTTTCACCCTGCAGACGACATCGATCAGGCCTACGGCCGGGAACTCAGGCGGGCGCACCGCAACGGGGTCGAAATCCTGGTGTACGATGTGGCCATCGACCTGGCGACCATTCGCCTGAACAACAAACTGCCCTACGATTTGCAAGGCTGAGAAAACGCCCGAGTGGTTGGTTGCCAAATCAGGCGCTTTTCCCGCAAGGCACCTTGTTGACAAAACCCTTTGTGTCCTTTATGCAATTGTGATTCATATACAGTTCTCAATTTAGAACAGCATAACCATATTATGGCAGGGACTACGTATAAGGAGACGAAGATGGTGGAAGATCGTTTGAGGGAAAAGTACGTGGCGGCGGCAGAAGTGGTCTGCAAACAGGGCATGGTCCAGTTTCCGGTGAGTGAAACGGCCGTCGCCATCATCAAGAATGTCGTGGGGCCGGTCGAAGAGGAGCTTGATTTCATCTGCGCATTCAGTGAGAAACCGTCACAGGGCGTGGAGCAACTGACGGCTTCCAGCGGGCTGCCGGCGGAAAAGGTGGACGCACTGGCCGCCAGCCTGGCCAGGAAAGGGCTGATCTTCAACCAGCCCAGTTCTTCGGGCGTCATGGTTTACCGGCTGCTGCCGCTCATGCTGGTGGGGGTCATGGAGTACAAATTCATGGTGCCGCTCGAAGGCACCGACGAGGAGCGCGAACTGGCGGAGCTTTTCGAGACGCTTTTGAGCGACCTCAGGGACGATATTCAGAACAACTATGACACCATAATGCCGTTGTTCAGGGCGTCGCCGGCGACGGACCGGACGGTTCCGTCGAGCGTGGGCGAAGACGGCGGCACGATCAGGACCATTCCCGTGGACCAGCCTGTGGAAACGGGGGATGAATTCATCGTTCCCAGCCAGACCGTGCGGGAAATTATCGAAAAATTCGACGACATCGCCGTGGGGCACTGTTTCTGTCGCCAGCGAAGGGGACTTTTGGGGGACGCCTGCGCCACAAAAGCGCCCACGTTGAACTGTTTTACCTTCGGCAAGTCCGCCCGGCACACGGCCGCCCAGGGATTCGCCAAGATGGTTTCCCGCGAGGAGGCTTTCGACATCATGCTGGAGGCCGAGAAGGCCGGGCTGGTGCACAAAGCCTTTCATCCGGGTTCCAGGGAAAACGCTCCGGAAACCAGCATCTGCAACTGCTGCAAGGACTGCTGCGACACGTTCAATCTGTGGCGCAACGGCACCATGCCGATGATCAATTCCACCTACCATCTGGCCGTTGTCGACGACAGTGCCTGCAGTGGCTGCGAGACCTGCGTGGGTTGGTGTCCCGTGGATGCCATCGCCTTGAACGATGATGGTGTCGCCGTATCGGATGAGAACACCTGCATCGGCTGCGGCGTCTGTGCCCGCTTCTGCCCCGAGGAGGCCATTTCCCTCAAAGAGGGGTTGCGAAAGGTGTTCGCCCTGCCGCCGCGCATGCGCTGAACCTAAATGCCGCCCGCAGCCGGCAGCGGGTGGCATTTAGGTTGAAATGGCCTTTTCTTCCAGGATGTTGCCGCGGGTGCTGACGACCACTTTGGTCAGCGGTATGTTCTTGCCCGCCTTTTCCAGCCCTTTGGTAATGATAACGGGCAGCCCTGAGCAGCAGGGCACCTCCATGACCACGGTGGTGATGCTCCTGATGTTGGCCGTGGCGAAAATTTGGGCGAATTTGTCGATATAGCCCTGGACATCGTCGAATTTTGGGCATCCCACCATGACTGCTTTGCCTTTCAAAAAGCGCTTGTGGAAATCGGGGATGGCCAGGGGGGCGCAGTCCGCCACCACTAACAGATCCGCGTTGTTTAGAAACGGCGCGTGGGGCGGCACCAGGTTGATCTGGACCGGCCAGTGGCCCAGGGCGGATTCAAGGCCGGCAATGGCCATGGGCTTGTTGGCGCTCTCGCAGGCCGTGGAAGCAAAAGACTGAACCTGGCTGGAAGGGCAGCCGCAGGCAAGCGTTTCACTTTTTTTCTTCTTTTCGAGGCCGGCCAGGTGTCCTTCCACCGCCTCTTCGTCAAACTCATCGGCTTCACGCTCCACCAGGGTCAGGGCGTCATTGGGGCACTCCCCGATGCAGGCGCCCAGGCCGTCACAGAAGATCTCGGCAACCACCTTGGCCTTGCCGTCCACTATTTTGAGCGCACCTTCGGCGCAGCCGGGCACACACTGCCCGCAGCCGTCACAGCGCTCTTCGTCGATTTCGATTATCTTGCGCATGACTTTCATGTCGTTTTCCTCAATTTATTGTGTTCTGTAAACAGTAGTCAAAAAAAATTTTCATCAGGAAACCACGAAAAAAACAATTAACATTTCGTGCTTTTTGAATTTCGTGTTTTCGTGATTTATGACAAGCAGATCATGACTATTAAAGCCTGAACACTTTCCGTGCCTCCGTCTTGCCGCTTTCGGTCAGAAACGCACAGGCGATCAATTCCGTCAGTTTTTGGTCGGATTTCGGGTTTTCTTTGTGACTGGTTTCAATATTTACGATCATGTCGGAATCATAAAGTACCCTGAAGTTGACGCTTTCCTCGTTGCCGGGGTGATGGTGATGCCCGACGATATCGCAGACTTCTTCGATCAGTTCCTCTTTGGCGCCCAGCTTTTCGAGAATTCCGCGGGCGATGGGGGGGCCTTCTTTTTCCTGGTGCCGGGCGGCAGTGCTGTTGTACTTTCGCTCGGCTTCATGGATGCCGATGTCGTGGAGGTAGGCGGCGCACAATATCACCGCCAGGTTGCCGCCTTCTTTTTTTCCGATGCGCTCTGCATAGCGGGCCACTTTGGTGGCATGACCGATCCGTTTGAAGTCGGCTTTGAAGTAGCGCTTCATTTCGATGGCCACGCGGTCTTTCAAGAGATCTTCTTTGGCGGCCAACAGTTCCGGCGGCAGGGTTCCCATGCACTGCTCGGCGAACTCGCAGTAGGAGGCGCAGCCAAAATCCATTTTGGGATTGATGAAACGGTGTCCGCATCGGCTGCATTTACGGGCGGTGTCGTCCTTGAAGAACTCCACGCTGTTGCCGCACTTGGGGCACTTTTCATCGAAGATCGCTTCCGGTTTCCAGTAACGGCTGTCTTGTCCTGGGCATTTCATGATGAAACCTTTGGTGTTTAGTATTTGGTGTTTGGTATATCCGCTCCCTTGCTTTCCAACGCAGCTTGAAAATGGGCCCAGGGATTCCAGGGGGCAAGTGGTTTCCGATTTCGAACCCTTACCCCCCTGGTTTTTCGAATCCCTATAGTAGCGGCGCAGCCGCGTTTGCTAAAAATTACGAAGCAATTTTTATCCGAGGATGGCCTTCAGATCCTCGTCCGGTGTCGTTATGGGCATAATATTGAAATTCTTAACCAGTACGTCAAGCACGTTGGGGGAAATAAACGCCGGCAGGCTCGGTCCGAGCCGGATGTCCTTGATCCCCAGGTGCAGCAGAGAGAGCAGGATGACACAGGCCTTCTGCTCATACCATGACAATACCATGGAGAGCGGCAGGTCGTTGACATCGCATTCGAAGGCGTTGGCCAAGGCGACCGCAATCTGCACGGCGGAGTAGGCGTCGTTGCACTGGCCCACGTCCAGGAGCCTGGGAATGCCGCCGATGTCCCCGAGATCCATGTCGAAGAAACGGAATTTGCCGCAGGCCAGGGTCAATACAACACTGTCCGCGGGCACCTTTTCGACAAATTCGGTGTAGTAGTTGCGGCCGGGCTTGGCGCCGTCGCAGCCGGCAACCAGGAAGAAGTGCCTGATAGCCTTGTTTTTCACGGCTTCGATGACCTTGTCGGCCACGCCCAGGACGGCATTGCGGGCAAAGCCCACCATGACGGACTTACCGGGGGCATCCTCCTCAAACCCCGGCATGGCCAGCGCTTTTTCGACAAGCGGGGTGAAGTCTTTATCGACGAGGTGCGTCACGCCGGGCCAACCCACCAGGCCGGTCGTATAGATATTGCCCTTGTATTCATCTCTGGGTTTCTGGATGCAGTTGGTGGTCATCAGGATGGGCCCCGGGAAGGCGGCGAACTCCCTGGCCTGATTCTGCCAGGCGGTCCCGTAATGGCCGTAAAAGTGGTCGTATTTTTTAAGCTCCGGATAACCGTGACAGGGCAGCATCTCACCGTGGGTGTACACGTTGATGCCCTTGCCCTGACTTTGCTTCAGTACTTCTTCCAGGTCCTTGAGGTCGTGACCCGAGACCAGGATGGCCTTGCCCTTCTTCGCCCCCAGGGGGACACTGGTGGGGACGGGATGGCCGTAGGTCCCCGTGTTGCCGGCATCCAGAAGTTCCATGGCCTTGAGATTCACCTCGCCGCATTTCAGCGCCAGCCCGACGAGTTCGTCAACACCGATGTCGTCGTTGAGGGTGGCTGCCAGGCCTTCATAGATGAAGGCGTAAATGGCATCGTCCGTCTGGCCGAGGATACGGGCGTGGTCGGCATAGGCCGCCAGCCCCTTGATGCCGTATACGATAAGTTCTCTCAAGGAAAGGATGTCGGGGTTGAGATCGGGATTGGCCTTGACCCCCACGCCTCCCCCCTGGGCGACGAGTTCGTCCTTGGTGGCAGCCGCCTGAAAAACGGCGGCTGGCGCCGTGAAATCGACCTTGCCTCCTGCCGCGGCCACTTTTACCTTGAGCGCTTCCCTCAATTCGACGCTTCGATTGATCAGTTTGACGAAGCGTTCGGCATCGAAATTGACGTTGGTCAGGGTGGAAAAAATGGCTTCGCAGGTAAACCGGTCGACCTCGCTACTCCTGACACCGACCTTGCTACCCTCCACTGCATAGAGGGAGAGCCCTTTGAGCGCATGAATCAAAAGATCCTGCAGGGCGGCCGTATCGGGCTGCTTCCCGCAAACGCCTATTTTGGTGCACCCTTCGCCCTTTGCCGTCTGCTCACATTGAAAACAAAACATGGTTGCCTCCTTTACATTAGAAACGTTCAGTTATTTTTTTAGGGTCATTACCAATTTGCCAACGCTTTTCCTTAAACGTGATACCGAGTTTATCCTTATTTCTAACGCTAAAAATTATTGTTTGATGCTTTTTCATCCATGCACTCAAGCACCAATTGCCTGATGTTGATGTGCAGTTTATGGGATCGTGAACAATTTTTCCTTGACTTAAGTCAACACCAAATAAAATTTTTAACGCTTGACCATGAAAATAAGGCGTGAAATAATGCAACCCGCTTATATCTATAGTAAAAATTAAATCAAAAAAATATTCACCACAAAATTTTTTTTGCGGCGCAGCCGCATCCAATTTTAACGCGCAGCGATAAAATTATGGAAAAAATACTTGAAATCATAGCGCAGATTCCGATTTTCGAAGGTTTGTCCGAAGCGGAGTTGAAAGAACTGCGCCGGATAGCCAGGGACAGGTTTTACAACAAGGGGCAAACCGTTTTTTCAGAGGGTGACGAAGGAAACGGCTTTTACGTCGTGGCGGCGGGCAAGGTGAAGATCTACAAGATGTCGCAGGAGGGCAAGGAGCAGATCCTGCATATTTATGGACCGGGCAATCCCTTTGGCGAGGTGCCGGTGTTTTCGGGTAAAAGGTTCCCGGCCAATGCCCAGACCCTCTCGAAAAGCCACCTTCTGTTTTTTCCCCGTACGTCCTTTATAACGTTGATTTCCAACAACCCATCCCTTTGTCTGAATATGCTGGCGGTGCTTTCCATGCGTTTGCGGCAGTTCACCGTCCAGGTGGAGAATCTGTCTCTCAAGGAGGTTCCCGGCCGGCTTGCGTCCTATCTCCTTTACCTGGCGCGGGAACAGGAGAACGGGCACGTCGTTTCCCTGCCCATTTCCAAGGGGCAACTGGCCAGTCTTCTGGGAACCATCCCCGAAACCCTGTCCCGGATCCTGGCAAAAATGAGCGGCCGCCGGTTGATAGGGGTGGAGGGCGGCCGTATCGACCTGCTGGACCCTGCGGGGCTGGAGGAACTTGCCGAGACCGGGAAACTGTAATTACGAATTTGCGAAGTGAATTATTTTAACTAGAAATTGCATTTATTTGTGGAAGAGCGATATCGGAATCCGCAGGATTTAGGCAAAATTCCCCAATACCCTGCAGTTTGCTGCAGGGAGAGGAATTTTGTTCTTTCGAACAGGAGCGACGTAGTTGCGTTTCATAAAATCGTGAAACACGATTTTATTTTGCCGGATAATTGATTTCCTGCAGTTTTTCCTTGATCAGGGCCAGGCTTGCCGGGGCGTCCCACTCCACGTGCACGACCTTGGATTCCGGGTCTCCGGAAACGGCGCCGACACCCTCCATTTCACTCAATTCATTCTTGATGGCGGCCACACAGTGGCCACAGGATATATTGGGTATGGTTAGATCTTGCTTTTCCATGGTTTTTTCCTTTCCTTTTCGAATTCAGCGGACAATTTTTCAAAATCGGCAGGTTGCAACAGGTTGGCAAATCGTTGGCCTTTTTCGCTGTGCCGCTTATAGAAACTAATGCAGTAATCCACGATGGCAAGTACGTCGCTTTCGTCGAATATGCCGGGCAATTCCCTGGCCAGTTGAGGATGCCGCCCCAGTTTGCCCCCCAGAAGAACCCTGAACCCCCTCCTATCTTCGGCGATGGTGCCGGTTGGACAGGCAGCGATACATTTGCCGCAGTGCATGCAGGCATTAACGTCGATCGTCGGCCGGTCGGCCTCGGCGGGCAGTGCAGCGCAGTCGTCGGGACAGTCGTCGACACACGCGCGGCAGGCCGAGCAGGGTTCATCGGTCACCTGCGGTACGGCCGCCCCGATAATACCGATGTCTTTGATCTGGGGCTGGGAACAGGCATTGGGGCATTCCGCCAGGGCCACCCTGAATTCATGGTGGAACTTCAGGTCCGTGCCGACCTTGTTTTTCAAAAAGGCCAGGATGTCCGCTTTTTCGAAAATCCGTTCGATTTTTTCCAGCAGACGGTCGGTTTGCAACACCCGGTTGGGGCATCCAGCCCCGCCAAAACAGGTGCTCACCTGATAACCCTTCACCTCTTTGCCCATGTCGGCCATAAAGCGTTCCCGCGTTCGCTTGACGTCGGCCAGGGAAACGGTCTTTTTCCCGGCCCCGGCAGTCTCCGCCTCCACCCGCGTACGAACTTTTTTGCGAACAAAGAAGGGTACCTTTTTTAAAGCCTGTTCGGCCTCCTGACTCCAGCGCATAGCCGTTCACTCCAAAACACCGGCGGTTTTAATAAATCGTTCGCAAAGCGTTTGGTATTTTTTCAAATCTATAACCGTTAACAAGGTAAAAGCCTGCCGGCCGGTGCGGTATTATTCCTCGGCAATCGTTGTGCCTTATTTTGGGCTATAGGCCCGGATTTATAAGTAGCTATTCTACCTTCCTGAATGTTGATACGCCCCCTACCTGTTGCTACGGGCAAGAGGACACAACGCCCGACACCCGTCACCGTTGTTTGTCCAGCACTTCCTGGGCCCATCCCATGGCGGCGATCATGTTGGGGAAGCCGGTGGTGGTGATAGACAGAAGGATAGCTTGCCGAATTTCATCTTCGGTCGCCTGCGATGCGAGCGCCTTGCGCACGGCCGACATGACGGCACCCCTGGAATTCACCCCCACGGCGATGCCGAGTTTGATCAGATCCTGCGATTTGTTGTCCAACGGTCCTACATCACGGCAGATGCGGCCCAACGTTTTGTAATGATCGGTGATTTCGGGATACCTCTTGGAAAAATTTTCGAATGTTTTGGGTAGATACATGGGGCCTCCTCTGTTTGGCGTTGCGGTGCTGTTTATTTAAATGGTCACTCGAGCCCTTTATGTCAACAAAAAGCTGTATCAACCTAGTATAGGCGGCACCCCCGCCATAGGCGGGTAAGCCTCGACAACCCCTCAAGGCAGGCCAAAATTATCTCTTGGATATTGGAATTTATGGAATTGACATAGGTCGAGGTAATATCTATCTTGAAAAGATATTCCAAACGTGAGGAGATACATGAAAAGCAACCATCCGGTCTGGAAATTATTCGTGTCGGTAAAGCTGACCGTTTTCCTGCTGCTCTCCCTGGCCGCAACCTCGGTTATCGGGACGGTTATCAAACAGAATGCCACCCCGGACTATTATTTTCATAAATTCGGTCCGTTTTTTTCCCGCCTGTTCGATGTGCTGGGCATTTTCGACATGTACCATGCATGGTGGTTTCAGCTGCTGTTGATTTTATTGATCGCCAACGTCGTGGTCTGCTCCATCGATCGGCTTACGGCAACATGGAAACTGGTTTTTCCTAAAAAGAAAACCTTCAACCCAACCCGCTTTGAAAAGGTTAAAGAAAAGCAAACCTTTTCCACAAAACGCCCGCCGAGTGAACTGGAAAACGCGTATTCTTCCTTCGCCGCCAAAAAAATGGGTCGCCCGCAGGTGGAAAAGGCAACGGACGGTTTCCTCGTCTTTGCGGAAAAATGGCGTTGGACGCGGTTCGGGGTATATATCGTACACTTCAGCGTCATTTTGCTCATCGTGGGCGCCATCATCGGCAACCTGTTCGGCTTTAAAGGGTTTGTCACCATACCCGAAGGGGATTCCGTCGATCGGGTTCAGATCAGAAACAGCCGGCGCATGCAGCCGTTGGGATTCACGATTCGCTGTGATGATTTCTTTGTCAGTTTTCACGATACCGGGGCTCCCAAGGAGTTTCGTTCCAGCTTGACCATTCTGGAAAATGACAAGCCGGTGATGACCAAAGACGTCATCATGAATCACCCCCTTCGATACCGGGGCATCAGCATCTTCCAGTACAGTTACGGGGAAATGGCGCCTGAAAAAATGCCGGGGCATGACTTTTCCACCGACGACATTCACTTGAATTTTACCGTCAAATCCTCAGGGATGGTATATAAGCGCAGGGTGGAGATCGGCAAGCCGGTAGAGATCCCTGAAGGGTTGGGGCGTTTTACCCTGATGGAATTCAGACCTTCGGCCGATTTCAGAGGGCAGAACATCGGGGCGGCACTGGTAGGGGTGCTGACACCGTCGGACGGAGCGCCGGTGGAGGTGCTTTTGCCGCTGCACTTTCCAAATTTCGATAAAATGAGGCGTGGCGCAGTGGTGATATCCGTGGCCGATCAGAAAAAGGAAACCTTTTCACCGGCGAAAAAAGAACATATCCGCTACTATACCGGACTGGAGGTGAACAAGGACCCGGGGGTCTGGGTGGTTTACAGCGGATTTGTCATTATGATCGTCGGGTGCTTCGTGACTTTTTTCATGTCGCACCAGCAATTCTGCATAAAGGTCACGCGCAGCGAGCACGGCAGCAGCATCGAGGTCATGGGGGTCGCCAACAAAAACAAGATCGGCATGCAGCGCAAGGTGGCGGCCATCGCCGAGCAACTCAAAAAAAATGAACCGGGTGTTTCAGAAAAAAATAAGGGGTAGCCGATGAACAGCTCTCAATTATTGTCCTTTGTCACGTTCGCGTATGGTTTTGCCGCGACGCTGTATATCGTGGCCTGGGTCTTTAAAAAAGCTTCGCCGGCTCGGATTGCCAAATGGGCCCTCATGATCGGCGCCGTTGCCAATGCCGCCGGATTTTTGCTGCGGTGGAAAGAATCGTATGCCATCGGCTACGGCCATGTGCCCCTTTCCAACATGTACGAATCCCTGGTCTTTTTCGCCCTGACCATCGGAGCTATCTACCTGTTCATCGAGTTTCGCTATAAAACACCCGTGTTGGGTGCCTTTGCAACCCCCATCGCTTTTCTGGCCATGGCCTACGCTTCCCTGTCGCCCCACGCCAGTGACAAAATCCAGCCCCTGATTCCCGTTCTGAAAAGCAACTGGCTGATCGCCCATGTGATGACATGCTTTCTTGGCTACTCGTCCTTTGCCGTGGCTTTCGGCATCAGCCTCATGTACCTGATCAAACACCGGGCGCCGGACCGGGAGGGCGGGATTTTGGGACGGCTTCCCGGGTTGAAAGCACTGGACGAGCTTACCCATCAGATGGTCATGTTCGGTTTCCTGTTTCTTTCCGTGGGCATCATCACCGGTGCGGTGTGGGCCAATTCCGCCTGGGGCACGTACTGGTCCTGGGACCCCAAGGAGACCTGGTCCCTGATCACCTGGTTTGTCTACGCCACGCTGCTGCACGCACGCATGATGCGGGGGTGGTACGGGAAGAAAATAGCCTATCTGTCTATTATCGGATTCGGCGCTGTGATGTTTACCTATTTCGGCGTCAATTTCCTACCCGGGTTGCACAGCTACGGGTCCATGTAGCCCCAAGCGCTTCATACGGAACACCTTAATCTCAGGTTTTTGCAGCACTGAGGTTAAAAATGACAATTTTCGCCACAAACGCTTGCTTTTTTGGGGGGCATTGGGTAAAGGCTGACACGTTTTTTCGAGACGATCGAATATCAGCCAGTTTTACCAGGAGTGTTAACGATGCCCAAGTTCCGCAGGGCCTACAAATCGAACAAGGAGATCGGCTGGTTTCCGGGCAACGGAACCTTCGACCGGGGCGTGCATCCTCCCGAACGCAAAACGTTCTCCGGTGACGCCGCCATAGAGATCGTACCCACCCCGGAAAAAGTGGTTTTACCCCTGCTGCAGCACATTGGGGGCCCCTGCACCCCCGTGGTCAAGCCCAAGCAGGAGGTCCTTTTCGGTGACAGGGTCGGCAAGGGGGAGGCTTTTGTTTCGGCTTCTCTGCATGCGCCGTTGAACGGGATCGTCCAGAAAATGGAGGTGGCCACCCTGGCCAACGGGAGGCACGTGCAGGCCATTGCCATTCGAAGCCACGGAGAGCAGACTTCCGGCCAGGACCTGTGGGACCAGATGTACGGAGGCAAGTGGCCCCAGAAAACATACCAGGCCATGGATCCGGAAAAAATCAGTGCGGCCATTCACGACGCGGGTATTGTCGGACTCGGCGGTGCGGCTTTTCCCACGCATGTTAAAATCTCTCCGAATGAAAAAAAACCCATCCACACGCTGATCGTCAACGGGTGCGAGTGCGAACCGTATCTGACCACGGATTACCGGTTGATGGTGGAAGCGCCGGAAGCGATCGTGGCCGGGGCCATGCTTGCACTGCGTGCGGTGGGTGCCAAGAAAGCCTACATCGGCGTCGAGGACAACAAGGTGGAGGCCATTGCATCCCTGCGACGGACAGCCGCCGGTGCAGGGATCAATATTGCCATCTTGAAAACGAAATATCCACAGGGCAGCGAAAAGCACCTGATCAAGGCGGTCCTGAACCGCGAAGTCCCTCTGGGCGGCCTTCCCTCGGATATAGGGGTCGCCATGACCAATGTCGCCACGGTCACATCCATTGCCCGGGCGGTCATGCGGCGTATACCGCTGACGCATCGGGTTGTCAGTGTCACCGGCGGCGGCATTGCCCAGCCAAAAAACCTGCTGGTTCCCATCGGCATATCCATGGGGGCTTTGATCGAATTCTGCGGCGGCCTGCGTAAAACAGCCGCCAGGATGGTGGCCGGAGGCCCCATGATGGGCTTCTCCTTCAGCAACCTGAATATGCCCGTCACCAAAGGCACGAGCGGCATCACGGTGCTGACCCACGCCGAAATCCGCCGGGTGGATCAAACGGTTTGCATCCGGTGCGGCCGGTGTGTGGATGTGTGTCCCATGAATCTGGTGCCCACCAAGCTGGCCATGGCTTCCCGCCTGCAGGAACTGAACGTGGCACGGACCTATAATATTATGGCATGCTTCGAGTGCGGTTCCTGTGCCCATATTTGTCCTGCAGGCCTGCCGTTGGTGCAGCTTATCCGCACCGGTAAAGCCATGTTGGCGAAAGAGGCAGCGTAGCGCCATGATCGATAAGACAGACACCGCTTCGCCGGAAATTCACGTGGCGCCGTCGCCCCACGTGTCGAACATGGGCATGACGACCCGGGGGATGATGCGCGATGTGTTGATCGCCCTCGTTCCCGTAACCGCAGCGGCATTTCTTTTCTTCGGGTGGCTGGCAGCCAAGCAGCTGATAATCTGCCTTGCGGCGTGTCTTGCGGCCGAAGCCGTTTTTACCCACATGCGGGGAAAACAGTTGTCCTTGACGGACCTGTCCGCCATCGTCACCGGTTGCATTCTGGGGCTTTCCCTGCCGGCAACGGCACCCTGGTACGTGGGCTGCATCGGCTCCATCGTGGCTATCGGCATCGGCAAGATCGTGTTCGGCGGGTTGGGCATGAACATTTTCAACCCGGCCATGGTAGGAAGGGCGTTTGTGATGATCGCCTTTGCCGGCAGCATGGCGGCTTCCGGATATATTCTTCCCGGTGAAAGCGTGGATGTTATTTCTCAGGCAACGCCTCTGACGGCTTTCAAGCAGTCCGGTATGGTGATGCCGCTGGCGTCACTGGTTCTGGGTAGCGTCAACGGCTCTCTCGGTGAAACCAGCGTGGTGGCGTGTCTTTTGGGCGGCATCTATCTTTGTTGGCGCCGTGCGGCGGCCTGGGAAATACCGGCCGGCATTTTGACGAGCGTGTTGGTTCTCGCCGGGATAGTGAACCTGGTCAACCTGACGTCCGACTGGACGGTCCTGCATCAGATGGCCAGCGGGTCCCTGCTGTTCGGCGCTTTTTTCATTGCGACCGATCCGGTCACGAGCCCGCTTACCGCGAGGGGCCGGTGGATTTACGGAGTCGGCATCGGCGCGGTGATCATGCTGCTGCGTCTGTTTTCCGGTTATCCCGAAGGTGTCATGTTTGCGGTACTGCTGATGAACGCGCTTACGCCCCTGATCAACCGGTGGAACATACCACGGCCCTTCGGAGGTGCATAAGTGACGCAGGCGCAGACATCGGAAAACGGTAAAATGCCGGCCCCGAGGAAAGGCGGACATCTTTTCCAGGCCTGGCTGGTGTTGCTGCTTGCGGTTATTTTCGGTGCATGTTTATCAGCCGTGCATGTCAGCCTGAGCGGCAGGATTTCCGATAACAAGCTGAACGAAAGCCTGGAAAAGATTCCCGAACTGATCTGGGGCGGTATGGAGCAAGGCGCCCCTCCTGACCAAGCGTCGATAGATATCGCCCCGGGGAGGATAGCGGTAACCAGTGGCCAACGCACGACCTACTATCCTGTTTTCCGGGTGAATGCAGAAGGGGCACTGGCAGGATGGGTGCTCAAGGCCGCCGGGCAGGGGTATGCCGGGAAAGTCGAGCTTCTCCTGGGGCTGAATCCGGCCGGAGACAAGATTACCGGGCTGTTCGTACTGGGGCAGTCGGAAACGCCGGGACTGGGCAACAAGATAAGCTCCCCCGAATGGCTGGCCCAGTTTGCAGGGCAGCGGACGGCCGCTCCCCTGAAAGTGGTAAAGGGCGGCGAGCCCGCGCCGGGGGTTATCGATGCCATAACCGGGGCCACGATCTCATCGCGAAGCGTGACCGGCATCGTCAACCGGGCCATCGGGGAAACGCGGGGCCTCCTCACCCCCGAACAGATGAAGCTCACTGAAAGGTCGCAATGATGGCAAACCTTCCAACCCCAATGGAGCGGTTCGTGCAGGGCATACTGCCCGAAAACCCGGTATATCGTCAGTTTCTGGGGCTCTGCCCCACACTGGCGGTGACCAACGGGCTGAAGCAGGCCATGACCATGGCCCTGGCGGTGGGCGTCGTCCTGCTGTGCGCCAACACCATCGTCAGCCTGATTCGCAACCTGTTGAAGCCGCACCTGCGCATCGTCGTTTTTACCCTGACCATCGCTACCTTTGTCACCGTCGTGGACCGGGTGCTGGCAGCCTACATGTACCAGATGAGCAAGACACTGGGTCCCTACATCCCGCTGATCATCGTAAACTGTATCATCATCTGCCGCTGTGAAGTGTGTGCTTCGCGGCAGTCAGTGGGCACCGCCGCGGCGGACGCCATCGGGCAATCCATCGGATTCGGGCTTGCCCTTGCCAGCATCGCCACGGTGCGGGAAATCCTGGGGACCGGCACGCTGGCCGGTTTTCAGGTGATGCCGGACAGCTGGCCGGCCTGGGTGGTGATGGTGCTGCCGCCCGGGGCTTTTATGACCTTCGGCCTGCTGGTGGCCCTGGTCAACTGGATCGACAGCATCCGTCGTAAAAGCGAGAGGAGGGGATAGGCCATGGATTATTTGTTCGACATCCTGCTGATTTCCCTGAGCGCGGCGTTGATAAACAATTTCGTACTCTACTATTTTGTGGGTATCTGCCCTTTTATCGGCGTGTCCAGGCAGGTGGGCATGGCCGTGGGCATGGGAAGTGCGGTCACCTTTGTCATGACGGTGGCGGTATTCCTGAGCTGGTCGATCACCACGCTCATTCTGGTGCCGGGAGCACCCCTCTCCAGCTGGGTGGCGGGATTTTTCCTGCCGGCAGAGCAGGCAGCCGCTATCGATATGACCATTCTGACCTACATTGTTTATATATTTTCCATTGCCTCCTCGGTGCAGTTCGTGGAGATGTATGTGCGCAAGTTCTATCCGTCGCTGTACAAGACCTTCGGTGTGTTCCTGCCGCTGATTACCACCAACTGCGCCATTTTGTTCGCCTGCCTGACCGTGATGAGCAACATCGTCGGCGTTGAGAATCCGGAGGAGGCCTGGGATTTGGGGCGCGCGCTGGCCCTGGGATTTTTCGGCGGAGTCGGGTTCACCATTGCCATCGTAATCATGGCGGGAATACGCGAGGAACTCGATATGTGCGATGTCCCCAAGGTTTTCCGGGGAACGGCCATTACCCTCATCGTGGGGGGAATACTGGCCATGGCCTTCATGGGGTTCACCGGGGTCGACAGCGGCATCCGGGTGGCGGTGACCGGTGCCCCGTGATCGGGTTCGCAGGTGGTCAGAAGGCGAGTCGGTAAGCGTGTCTACGGCCGCTGAGTTGACTCCCAACCTCATGGACGACTGACCACACACAGGATTTACACTGAATAATGAAAAGCATGCAAGTCGGACTGAACGAAGATAGCGGGAACCACTCGCATGGGGTGGCACGATGACCTGGGTGACCATTGGATTGTCGGCCGGGACCCTTTTCGGCATGGCCATCGTGCTGACGAGCATCCTGGGATGGGCCAACAAAAAATTTTATGTCGATGTCGACGAGAGGGTGTTGGCCGTTCTCGACGCGCTTCCCGGGGCCAACTGCGGCGGGTGCGGTTACGTGGGGTGCGGAGAATATGCCGAGGCCGTCGTGCTGGAAAAAGAGGCGGTGAATCTGTGCACCGTGGGGGGACAGAACTGTGCCGTGGCGGTGGCCGGCATCATGGGCGTGGAGGTGGGCACCATGCTGCCTTTTCGCCCCATTATTCACTGCGGGGCCCACTATGACGACCGCCTGGGACGCAGCGCGTACCGCGGCGAGGAACGATGTACGGCCGCCAATCTGGTGACGGATGTCCAGGGATGCATTTACGGATGCCTCGGGTTCGGTGACTGCGCCCGGGCGTGCAATTTCGATGCGCTGCACGTTGTCGACGGACTGGCCACGGTGGATTATGAGAAATGTGTGGGCTGCGGCGCCTGCGCCAAGACCTGTCCGCGCAATATCATCACGATGACGCCCTTCAAGTCCGACCGGGTGCTGGCGGTGACCTGCTCCAACAAGGACAAGGGCAAGGACGTCATGGCCGTTTGTAAGGTGGGCTGCATCGGGTGCGGTGCCTGTACCCGAAAATCGGACTTGTTCACGCTTGAAAACAACCTGTCCACCATCAACTATGACGCTTACACGGCCGAGTGCCCGCTGGAAGTGCTGGAGGCTTGTGAAAAATGCAAACGCCACCGGCTGGTGTTCGTGGGCAAGCCAAGTGCGGACGATATTGAAAAGACAGCTGACAAGGAACTCCCGGAGGTGGTGGAGCCCGAGTTCAAAACCACGGTGGATGACATGGAGTGGAGAGGCTAATGCCCGAACCTCAAGGTTGCAATGCTGGGGTGAATTTTATACGCTATTTGTCTGGGATCTGTAATCGGTGACAACCATATTTTAGGAGGCTTCGTGGAAAGCAGGGTCAAAAATAAAATACTTTTGGCCGTGGACGGATCGGACCAGGCTCTGGAAGCAATCCGCTACGCCTGTGCCATGATGCCGGTCGAGCAGACGGAATTCGTCCTGTTTTATGTGGGCACGGGATTTCCCGAAGTTTTCTGGGACATGAATGGAAACCCGCTATACCGCACCAAGAAGGTGGGGGTCATGGGCTGGTTGGCAACCAGCCAGCTGGTCATGGGTGAGTTCAAGGAAAAAGCCTTCAAGATACTGGCTGATGCCGGTTTCGGGCGGGACGCCGTTCGCGTCAATACCCGTGCCAAACGCACCGGCGTTGTAAAAGACATTATCCAGGAAACCTACCAGAATTACGGCGCCATCGTCATCGGTAATACGGGTATGAGTCGCATAAAGGACCTTTTGGCCGGCAGCATGGCCAAAAGGCTGGCCAACAAAGTGAAACACATGCCGTCGGTGATCGTGGACGGCAAGCCGGCCCCGGGCAGGATTTTGATCGCGCTGGACGAGTCGATAGAATCCATGCGCGGCGTCAGCAGTGTTGCCGCTTTGATTGGGGCGTCCAACCCGACAGTGACCCTGTGCCACTGCCTGTATCCCAAAACGATTTTCCGTTCTTACGAAAAATCACAGGATATCGACGCTGCCGAAGAGGACTGGCAGGCCTACCACGAAAGCCGGTTCAAACCCTACATGGACGAGGCCACCCAGCGTCTGGTGGATGCCGGCATCGCCGCGGAGAACATCAGCCGGGAAATCGTTCTGACCAGAGGCAATATCATCGAAAAGATCATCGGGGTGGCGCTGAAAGGGGATTTCGGAACCATCGTCGTGGGGCACCGTGAAGCCGCCGGATTTTTCGAGGCCCACTTCAGGGGGCGTTTCAGCGACAGGATTATCGATTCACTCGAAAACAGGGCCGTGTGGGTGGTGTCCTGATGGCAGCCCGTATCAACATGACGCGCTGGTTGTCTAAAAAGATTGCGGGCCACCTTCGGGACTTCCATCGTAGGATGGACCATCCACTACATCGTCACTGTGTAAGCTAGACTTGATCCGCCATTTCGGTATGACACTATCTGCATTTTTTGCCAAAGTGGGAATATCCTCCATTGTATCACCGGTCAGGGCATGGCAGGATTAAACACAAAACACCCCGTTCAAGACATTTGAAACATCCCATTTCTTGACCCATCTTAACAAATCATGTATATTTCTAATAATCACTTAAATCATAGCTGATTTGAAGTCGAATCACCGCAGTTGAATCTGAGCTCATCAGAATCTTGACCTGTTCTCACCTTTCTTTTTTGTATCATCTTCTATTAATCTCTAAATGCTGAAACGAAGGTGATCTCCATGCCTCCTGAAGAAAAAGTCACACGTAAACTGAGTGCCATTCTTTCAGCCGATGTCAAAGGCTACAGTATTCTGATGGCTGACGATGAGGTTCACACAATTCAGACCTTGAAGGCATATCGGCAAATCATTTCAGATTTAATATCCGAGCATTCAGGTCGTGTCGTGGACAACCCCGGTGATAATATCCTCGCTGAGTTCAGGAGTGCGGTAGATGCCGTTGGGTGTGCCGTTAAAATCCAAAGAAAATTGGATCAAAAAAATTCTAAATTTGTCGAGGAAAAAAAGGTTAGGTTTCGAATTGGGGTCAACATTGGTGATGTCGTACAGGATGGAGACCGTATTTATGGCAACGGCGTTAATGTCGCTGCCAGAATAGAGGGTTTGGCTGAACCTGGTGGCGTGTGCATATCACGGAATGCATATGATCACATTAGCGACAAGCTAAATTTTGGATATAAGTATCTTGGCGAGCATTCTGTTAAGAATATTAAAAAGCCGGTCAGAGTATACAAACTCCTAATGGCTGATGAAGATGCTGGAAAGTTAATCGGTGATGTGCCGAAACCTGTCGTAAAAAACTGGATATGGGCAACCATCGTGGTTGCTGCGATTGTTATCACATCAGTTGCCTGGCAAGTTTATCAGAAGATGGCTAAGCCGGATTTTGAACCTGCGAAGGTTGAAAAAATGGCTTTCCCCTTACCCGACAAACCATCTATTGCGGTGCTTCCATTCGCGAACGTTGGAGCAGATCCCGAGCAGGACTATTTTAGCGACGGGATCACAGACGACTTGATTACCGATCTTTCCAAGGTTTCAGGGTTGTTCGTCATCGCCCGTAATTCGGTTTTCACCTACAAGGGAAAGCCCGTCAAAGTGCAGCAGGTTGCGGAGGAACTCGGTGTTCGATATGTGCTGGAGGGTAGTGTCAGAAGAGGGGGCGATAAGCTGCGTGTGAACGCGCAACTTGTCGACGCCACCACGGGTCATCACCTCTGGGCTGATCGCTATGACGGCCACATCGACGATGTATTCGAGCTGCAGGACAAGATAAACCAGAAGATCATCGCGGCTCTAGCTGTACAGCTGACAGTTGGTGAAAAGGAAACCGTTGATCGCAAGTATACTGATAGCATTGCGGCTTACGATGCCTTCCTGCAAGGTCGAGCCCATTATCTGCGGCGCACGCCGGAGGATTTCGCAGAGGCGGTCAGATACTTTAAAAAGGCCGTTGAACTGGATCCCGGCTATAGCCGGGCTTATGCCATGCTGGCGCTAACCTACTGGGAGAGTCACCATAATTTTTGGAACCAGAGCCTGGGAGTGCCGTGGTACGGGGCGCGAATCAGAGCCCAGACCTATTTGCAAAAAGCCATGAAGAACCCTACCGCTTTAGTATACCAGGTCGAGTCCAGAATATTGATCGGGTTGCATAAACACAAAGAGGCCTTGAACAAGGCGGAATGCGCCATCTCCATGGATCCCAATGACGCCAATAGCTACCTGTATATGGCGTATGCACTGATACACGCAGGCAGACCGGAAGAAGCGTTCGACTTCATCAAAACCGCAATTCGAATCGATCCTAATTATCCCGCCTATTATCTGTTTGTCCTCGGGTTGGCACACTTCAACTGTGAGCAATTCAAAAAGGCCGCTAGCGTGCTTGAAAGAGCTCTTCAGCGAAATCCTGTAAACTATGTCCCGCTAATTTACCTCGCGGCCGCTTACGCCCATCTAGGTCGTAAACAAGATGCGAAAGCAGCCATTCAGAAGCTCAATGAGTGCCTGCCAGTCGTATCCGTTGATTTTGAAAGCCATCCAGTCATGGCAGGCAGATACAAGCGCTCCGAAGACAGGGATCGCCTGCTTGATGGGTTACGAAAGGCAGGGTTGCCGGAAACGCCTTATGACATTTTACACCAACTTGGAAATGGCTGAGGATAACGACAAGCGTTTACCCCCAACGCAACCCGTTATTTAAAAACAAGGAGTTATAAGCCCATGAAACGATTAAGAAACAAAAAGAGGCAGGGGAGGCATATAGACAACATATCCAGGAGAGATTTTTTAAAAACGGTTGGTACGGGATTGGTTGCCACCGGGTTGGGAAACGACATCATCCGTCCAAGAAGGGTTCGCGCGGGCAAAAGGCGGCTGAAGATTCTTCAGTGGAGTCACTTTGTCTCCCCTTTCGACGATTGGCTTGACAACACATATGTCAAGGAGTGGGGAGAGAAGAATGGCACAGAGGTCTCCGTGGACCACATAAGCTACGCCCATTTGAAGTATAAGGCGGTTTCTGAAGTCAAGGCACAAGAAGGGCACGATCTGTTCATGTTCGTAGATCCGCCCCCAGCCTTCGAGGGACAGGTAATTGATCACGGCGATATCTACAGGAAATGTGAAAAAAGATATGGCAAGGCGATTACGTTGGCCCTCAAAAGTACGTACAACCCCAGGACAGGAAAGTATTTTGGCTTTTGCGACAGCTACGGCCCCGATCCGATTAACTACCGGAAGGATCTCTGGGAAGGGGTAGGCTTTTACCCCGATACCTGGGAAGATGTGCGCATCGGTGGTGCCAAGATAAAACGTAAATACGGCATTCCGGTCGGTATTGGTCTTTCCAAAGATATAGACTCCAACATGGCTATGAGAGCCATTTTGTACTCTCATGGAGGTTCGGTTCAGGACGAAGAGGGAAATGTGGTTCTCAATTCTAAGCAGACCCTGGAAGCAGTTAAATTCGTCCGCGCACTTTTCGAAGAAGCGATGACGGCCGAGGTCTTGAACTGGGACTCCGCCTCCAACAATAGCTTCATGCTGGACGGCAAGGGTTCTCTGGTTGTAAACGCCATTTCCATCAGCCGCACTGCAGAAAAAGAGGAGGAGTATGACGAAATTGAAGGTAAAATTTGGCTGGCCAAGGCACCCGCGGGTCCTGTGAGACGCGTAGGTCTGGCACACATCATCAGCGTTTATGTTATCTGGAAGTTTGCCGAGAATATCGAGGGTGCCAAACAGTTCCTCGTCGACTATATCGGTAACTTCAGAAGTGCGTTTCTGGCAAATGAGTTCTACAATTTCCCTTGCTTTCCCGACACTGTTCCAGATATCGACACGCTCATTGCCGAAGATGTCAAGGCCGAACCACCTAATAAGTATGCGGTGCTTGGGGATGTAACAAACTGGACCGCCAATGTGGGCTATCCCGGACATACCAACGCCGCCATAGACGAAATTTTTGGTACCGGTCTGATTACAACCATGTTCAAACGAGCTGCCACCAATGAAATGAGGCCGGAAGATGCTGTCAAACAGGCAGAGGCAAAATGCAAGGAGGTTTTTGCCGCCTGGAAGCGGAAGGGGTTTGTATAATTTCAAAGGAAAATGATTCATCTTCCCAGTAGACTTGCGATGGCTCCAATTATCTAATGCAATAAGTCTCCCCTGAGAGCCTGCAATACCATGCTGTCAAGTAAAGTCCTGACCTTGGCCTGTCTGTCTTTTAACTGTTTGTGAGATGGTCCTAAGGTTTCAGTTGTCCGCCAAACGCTTTCGGATCCGTGGTTGGTAGTTTGCAGGCGTTGCCTACACACACGTAAGCCGTCGCTTTTCCCTCCAGCAGCGGGCGGTTGCGGACAATTGGGACGGCGGCTTCCACGGCGTTGCGCTTTTTGCCATCCTCCACCACGGTCAATACCCGGTTGGGAGTGAACTGTTTTCTCAGGACCCCGAGAAAAGGCTCGGCCAGGTCCGGCCGGCCTTCAGGGGTGACGATGATGATCTCCCTGGGCTGATCCAGGCGGAAATCCAGCGCCGTCAGCAACGCGGCAAAACCGGTGGGATTGGCGGCAAGCAGGCCGGAGAGCGACTTGAACGCCTTGTCGGCCCTGGCGGTGTAGGACGGGTCCGACGTAAAGGCGGCCAGACGCAGCAGGTTCATCACGGCGACCGCATTGCCGGAGGGCATTGCTCCGTCGAAATTGGGTTTTTCCCTGGCGATCAGGGTTTCCTGGTTGTCGCCGGTCATGAAAAAACCGCCCGCCTCCCGGTCTTCATAGTGTTCGGCCAGAACATTTTCAAGTTCGCGTGCCCTTGCAAACCACCCGAGGTCGCCGGTGGCTTCGTAGAGGTCCAGCAGAGATGCCGTGAAAAAGGCGTAGTCGTCCAGGTAGGCTAAATGGCGAATCCGGCCCTCCTGGTAGCTGCGGTAGAGCCGTCCCTCCACCTGCATGTGGTCGACGATGAAGCCGGCGGCGTCCACCGCCGACCGGATATAGGCATCGTGGTGCAGGGTGAAGCCGGCCCGGGCAAACGCCGATATCATCAGGCCGTTCCAGGCGACCAGTACTTTCTCGTCCCTGCCGGGAGACGGCCGGACCTCTCTTGCCGCTTTCAACCGTGTCCTTATTTCCACAACGGCTTCGACCAGCTTTTTTTCACTGATGCCGAGGCGTTCGGCAACCGCTTCGACGGAGGCCTGCCGGTGCAGGATGTGACGGCCCTCGAAATTGGGGGCGGGGCCGACGGCGTAATAGGCTCTGGCCACGGATGCGAGCTCCTTGCCCAGGACCGCTTCCAGCTCCTCGGGGGTCCAGGTGAAAAAATATCCTTCCTCCCGGCGCCCTTCCGGGGTGAGGCTGTCCGCATCGGTGGCAGCGTAAAAAGCACCTTCGGGGGACGTCATGTCATGCCGCACATAATCGAGGGTTTCCCCGGCGACACGCCGGTAGCGTTCGTCACCGAAAACCTGGTAGCCTTCGATGTAGTCCATGACCAACAGGGCGTTGTCGTAAAGCATTTTTTCAAAGTGGGGAACGAGCCAGCGGGCGTCCGTTGAATAGCGGTGGAATCCGCCCCCGACGTGGTCGTATATCCCGCCGTCGGCCATCTTGTCCAATGACAATCTGGCCATGTCCAGCACCCCGGCCCCCGGGTTGCGGCGCTCGAAGCGGAAGAGCAGTCTCGACGAGAGGGTGCTGGGAAATTTCGGCGCGCCCTGGAGGCCGCCTTCCAGGTGGTCGAAACGATTCCGGAAGGTGTACACGGCCTGTTGCAGGATGTCGTCGCCCGGCAGGCCGCTGCCGGTTTCCGGGCGCACCATGCGACGAACGGCGCTGGTCAGCTGTTCGCTCGTCTTTTCCACGATATCCCGGCGACCGGCAAAGCTTTCGCTGATTTTTTGCAACAGGGTCAGGAAACCGACGCTGCCGCCGCGGTCGCCGTCCCTGGCGGGGAAATAGGTGCCGGCGTAAAAGGGCTTCTTATCGGGCGTCAGCCAAACGGTCATGGGCCAGCCGCCGCCGCCCGTCAAGGCCTGCACGGCAGCCATGTAGACGGCGTCCACATCGGGCCGTTCTTCCCGGTCCACCTTGATGGCGACGTAGTTGTCGTTGATGACCCCGGCGATCTCTTCGTCCTCGAAGGACTCCTCTTCCATGACGTGGCACCAGTGGCAGGTGGAGTAACCCACCGAGAGCAGCACCGGCCGGTTTTTTCTCCGGGCCGTTTCAAAGGCCTCGTCGCCCCAGGGATACCAGTCTACCGGATTGTGGGCGTGCTGAAGCAGATAGGGGCTGGGCTCCAGGAAGAGCCGGTTGGTGTACCTGGCCCAGCCGTCCCGGTCGATGTGGCGTGTGTGCGGTCTGTAGCCGGGTCCCCGCTGCCTTCTCATTTTTTCATACTGTTCGGACAGATTCATGGTCGCTCCTTGCGATAGAAAAACATGCAAAAGCGAAAACATGAAAAAAGCCGGTTTTCATGTTTTCGCTTTTGCGAGATTTCGCGATGGAATCAACCTCAACGTTGCAACGGTGAGGTCAAGGCTTGACGAGCGCATACCCCTGACCGACCCAGTCCTTCAGTCCGCGCTCCATGTTGAATATTTTTTTAAACCCCAGGTTGTCGATAGCCTGCATCAGCCGGCCGCTCCGGCTGCCGCTGCGGCAATATATGAGATAGGTCTTGTTGCGGTCAAGTTTCTTGAAATCGTCGACAAAGGACTGAGAGTAGAAGTCCAGCATGCGGGCACCGGCGATGTGTCCGGCCTCGAACTCGCTGGGCGTGCGGATGTCCAGGATCATAAAATCGGGGTTGTCCCGGTTTTGTGCGATCAGGTTGGCCGATGCACTGGCGCTGATGTTTTCAATGGATGATACCCCGGCGGCCGGACAAGCCAACGGCACCAACAGCATGAGGGCGATTGCCAACCCGATGTTTCGGTATGTCGCTGATTTTTTCATGACGAAAAATAATACCACAATGTAGTATTGTCAATCGGATTGAAAACCCGCGTATGATTTTTCGAGGACCCTTCCCGTTTGCAGAGATCGCTAATTATAGACACCCCCTTATTCCAGTATGTAAAACCTTGTCCTCTGGGGCAGGATTCTTTAATTTTGGGGAACCGGCCTTATTCTATGCATGACAACACCTTCCGCCGGATCGAACCGTCAAGAAAAAGAGGCGTCTCCGATGTTTTCTGCTGAACAGCTACCGACGTATCCCCCTTGCGGCTGAAATTTTTCATGCATCTCACCGGTGAGCCCGAATTCATATTACCGTGTTACCGTTAGGAATGGTATTTTTAGCAACTCCGGCGGGTTAAGAGGCTGGAGCATACCATACCCCAAAGAGGTGCAACATGGTGGGAATCAATCGACGCCAAACCTCCCGTCAAAAGGAGGATGCTTTGATAGAGATTTTGTTCGCCACAGGCAGCGGCAGGGATGAAGAGGGCGGAACCGCACGTCCATATCGAGGGAACGCTCGAACCGGAACGGATGATGCAGCTTGCCGCCAAAAACGGTATAGCGATTCCATTCGAATCCATTGCCGATACCCGCAATGCGTTTCAGGCGTCCTTTCTGGATCCAGTGGAGAAACGGAAATACCCGAGCGAAGTCGACGGGTTTGTGTCCTCGATAATGTAACCCCAACCGTTGCAACGCCGTGGTAGACCCACCGTCTGCAACGGTGAGGTGAATGCTTTCCCTCAACTGATTGCTTGGAAGTGATTCTATATCACATGTATCGCCCTCGTTATGATAAAGGGCAATGCTCCGGGGAGAAAGTTGCGCATGTCGGCATGGTGAGCGGCATATTCAGGTGTCGTTGCCGAGTGGCGCATGGCGGCCGTGTTGTCGAACCACGTCTCCGCCACACCGTCATAGGCAGGCCGCGGCGATTTCCCGTACTCGCTCATCAGGACTCGGGACTGGACATACCGTCTGATCACTTCGATCCTGGCCGCAATGGGTCCGTGAACGTCTTTCCAGTATTTCCGGAACGCCTCCAGCGGCATGCCGGTCTTCCGCGTCACGAATTCGATATTCTTGACCATATCGGCGTGCGTCGCCCCTTCCTTTACGACGATCTCTTCGGTGAGGATGCGGATTACCCGCGACGTATCCGTAAACGTTTCCAGATCCGCGGCGGCCGACCGTCCCTCGGCAGAGGTTTCCAGGGCCTCGAGGGCCGCCGGGGAATCGAAACAGAGCTCTTCGACCCCATCGGCGGGCGGCGGGACCGGCCTTCCATAGCCCGACAGCAGGGTGTGGCATTGCGTGTAGCGCCTGAGGCCCGGTATCTTCCGGACAAGATCTCCATGGGCGGTGCGCCAGTAATTTTGGAATTCCTCCACATCCTGTCCGGGTTTGCGATGCATAACAAAAACCGCCTTGATCATGATTTCTCCTCAAACGCCCAGATAGGTTTGCAAAATGTCCGGGTTCTGGTTCAGCGTATCCGTATCCCCCTTCCAGCGAATCGTCCCTTTTTCCAGGATGTAGGCCCGGTCCGAGAGTCTCATCACGAAGCCTGAGTTTTGTTCGGAAAGCAGTATGGGCATGCCTTCGTCTCTCAAGGTGCGCACCTGGGCTTCCAGTTCCTTGACGATGAGGGGCGACAGTCCTTCCGATGGCTCGTCCAGAAGGAGCAGCTTGGGGTTTCCCATGAGGGTCCGAGCAATGGTGAGCATCTGCTGCTCCCCTCCCGAAAGCGTGCCGCCTTCCTGTGAAATCCGGTTTGCCAGGATGGGGAACATTTCGCAAACCCTGTCGAATGTCCAGGGGCCTTTTCTGCCGCTGCTCAGTCCCATTTCCAGGTTTTCCCGCACGGTGAGGTCCGGAAAGATGGCCCGTTCTTCAGGCACATAGCCGATTCCCATACGGGCAATTTCAAAGGGTCGCTTTTTGCGAATGGATTTGCCGTCGAACAGAATGTCCCCTGTGCGGCTCGGGTTCAGCCCCATGATACAGCGCATGGTCGAGGTCTTGCCCACGCCATTTCTGCCTAGAATGCACACCACCTCGCCTCGATCGATCTCAAGGCTCACATCGAATAAAATGTGGCTTATCCCGTAGTAGGTGTTGACGCCCTTGAGTTCTAATAACATTATTGTTCCTCAGCAAGGTAGATCCGCTGTACCTCGTCATTGGCTCTGACTTCTTCCGGATTACCTTCCGTCATGATCGTGCCCATGTGCATCACCAGGATTCTTTCGGATATGTCGAAAACGATGTTCATGTCGTGTTCGATAAAAAGAAGCGTCAAATCCTGTTCACGCACCAGGCGTTGAACCAATTTGATACTTTTGTTCGACTCCTCCGGACTCATGCCGGCCGTGGGTTCGTCCAGAAGGACGAGTTTCGGGTGGGTGGCGAGCGCAATACCGATTTCCAAGAGTCTCTGGTCTCCGTGCGCCAGCAGGCCCGCAGTCGTTTCCTGCTTGTCCTCCAGGCCTATTTTTTCAAGAATTTCGACGGTCTCCTTTCCAAATAGCTTGTCGGACCTGTTAAAGATATTCCGGCTTTTCCGTCGCCAGGCCATGAGGGACACATGCACGTTGTCAAATGTGCTGAGCCGGGGAAAAATGTTGGTTCTTTGGAAAGATCTCCCAATACCTTGTCTGCAGATTTGGTGGGGCGCTTTTCCCGTGATATTTTTCCCCCTGAAGGTGATTTTCCCCCGGTCGGGTTTGATGTGACCGGTCAACAGATTGAACAGGGTGGTTTTTCCTGCACCGTTGGGACCGATGATGGAAATAAGTTCCCCCTGCTTCAGCTCAAAGGAGACGTTGCTGACCGCATTGAGGCCGCCAAAGGACTTCGACAGGTTTTCAACTAGAAACATAATCTTCCGCCTCAGCTGTCTTGCGCTGTTTTGCCATGGCGATCTTTTCGGTGACAAACCCGACGATACCGCCCCGCAGAAAGATCACCAGCAATACAATGACGACACCCAGAACCAGTGGCCAGTATTCGGTGTAGCTGGATATGGTCTTGTCCAGAAACATGTATACAACGGCTCCGACCATCGGGCCCAGAAAATGGTAAATGCCCCCAAGAAGGCAGACCACCAGTATTTCCGTGGATTTCATGATATCGCCGAAATCGGGGAATACGGAGTGGCTGAAGCCACAGTATAACGCCCCGGCAACACCCAGGAAAACACCGGACAGTACAAAGGCCGCCAGTTGATAACTCCGTACATGAATGCCGATGAATTCGGTCCGGTCCGGGTTTTCCCTGATTGCCTGCAGGGTCTTGCCGAAGGGTGATTTGACAATCATCCAGATAAGCGCCAGGCTGATGCCCGCGATTATGAGGGTGAAATAGTAGTAATTCGTAATCGAGTCGATGAATCCCGGGACGCGAATATCTACGATGCCGTCGTCCCCCTTGGTGAATCCGTACCACTCGAAAATAATCGTGTGGATAATCTGGGAAAAGGCCAGGGTCAGCAGCGAAAAATACACGTGGGTGAGCCGCACGCAGAACCAGCCCACCACCAGGGAAACAATCCCCGCTATGACCGGTGCCGCCACTAGGGCGATGCCGAAGGGAAGCTCCGTGTAAAACAGCAGCAGTGCCATGGTATACGCCCCGACGACGTAGAGACCCGCCGGCCCGAAGGAGACCATGCCGGCGTATCCCATCATGAGATTTAGCCCGCTGGCCGCTACCCCTAAAATGAGCATTTCGTTGACCAGACTCAGGTCGCCCGGACCCAAAATCTGAGGCAAGATGGCCAGCAAGGCGAAGGCCATACCGATGGCTATTGGTTTTGATTTAACCGCTTGACTTTTTTTATCTTCCATTATTCAGGTTTTCCCATCAGGCCCCAGGGTCGAATAATCAGGACGACGATCATCAGAATAAATCCGAAGGCAATGGCCAGACGCGGGGCTATGAGAATCCCGAAGGCCGTGACCAGCCCGAAAATGACGGAACCCAGAAAGGCGCCGGAAAGGCTGCCCAGCCCCCCGACCACCACGATGATGAAGCAGTCGATGAGGACGACGGCATCCATGCCCGGCATGACCGCGGACATGGGTGCTACCAGGGCCCCGCCCAATCCGGCCAGCCAGCACCCCAGCATGAAGACGCCGGTGTAGACATAGGATACATTCACGCCCAGGGCACTGGCCATCTCACGGTTATGGGTGACGGCCCGAATGATGCTTCCCAGACGCGTTTTGTGGATCAATGACCACAGTCCGGCCCAGAGCAGCGGGGCGAATAAAATGATGAAGAGATTGTAGCGCGGAAAGATCAGGCCTTTGAAAATAACCGGTGCATTCAAAGGCCACGGGGTGTCGACCGTGTGGTAGTCGACGCCCCAGGCCAGCTTGCACAGGTCGCCGATGATCAAAATCAACGCGAAGGTCAGAAGAAACTGATCCAACACTTCACGGTCGTAAATTTTTCTCAGCAGCAACATCTCCACGATACCGCCGAACAGCGCGACCAGTAAGGGGGCGATCAGCAGGCTCACCCAAAAGGACCCGATGGATTGGCCGATCAGGGAGCTGACCCAGAAGCAGAGGTAGGCGCCCAGCATATAGAAGGCCGCGTGGGCCAGATTAAGCACTTTCAGCGTGCCGAAGATGAGCGACAAGCCTACGGCAATGAGAAAGATAACCATGCCCACACTCAGGCCGCTCAATAATTGTATGATGATTCCTTGCAGGTTCATGCGTGCATCTTGTTGTGTGTCTACCCGATAGGGTGGTTTCCGGCCGGCTTTTACTGCCGGACCGGAAACCGGGTGATGGGTTAGTTGCCCCGGACTGCCCTGATCGCTTCACAGCTGCGGTAACCGTCGTCCGGAGGATCGATGGCCACGGCATTGATTACGTGGGGCCAAGGAAATTCGTCCGTAAACGTGACGGTACCGATCCAGAAGGGCCACATGGCCTGGTGGTCACAGGCCCGGATCTTCAGGTCCCCGACAGGCGAGTCGATCACGGATCCCTCCAGGGCATCGACAACTTTTTCGGTGTTCATGGCGCCGGCTTTTTCGATCGCCTGCTTCATGGCATACACGGCCGAATAGCCTGCGACGGCTCCCAAACCGGCATCCATACCGGTCACTTTTTTAAACTTCGGGTAGAAGGCCTTGCTTTTGGCATTGTCGAGCTGCCACCAGGGATAATGGCTGCCGCCTAGAACATTCTTGGGGTAGGCGCTTTTGGTCATCTTGGCCAGGCCTTCCATGTTGCCCCAGTCCTGTCCGCAGTGTTTGATCTTGTCAAAGTAGCCAAAAGGCCAGGCCGTTTTGGTGAAGGCGATGACGTCGCCTCCCCAGAGCGAGCAGTAGACGAAGTCCGGATTGGTGGCCATGATCTTGGTGATGTAGGGGGTGTAATCCTTGGTGCCGAGTTTGGGCCACAATTCGCCCACCACTTCCGCGCCGGGAACCAGCTTGGTGTAGGCCTCCATGAAGTCCTTTTTGCAGCGGTGGCCGTACTCATAGTCGGGGCCAATGATGAAAACCTTCTTGCCGCCCCAGAACTTGGCCGCTCCATTGGCTGTGGAGCGGGCATAGGTGGTGGTGTTGGTCGACACGCGAAAAACGTAGCGGTGCCCCTTTTCCCCCGTGAGTGCTGCCGACTGGCCGACGGTGTCTACAAAAATGACCTTTTCACCCCGGCAGTACGCCGATATCGCCAAGGCCACGGCACTGCTGACAGTCCCCTGAAGCCAATCCACCTTCTCATTCAGGATCAGGTCCTTGGCTTCGCGCACGCCGACCTCGGGTTTCAGTTTGTCGTCCCTTGATATCAATTCCAGCTTGCGGCCCAGAATACCACCGGCTGCATTGATTTCTTCCACGGCGATTTTGACCCCGGCCTGGTCGGGTATACCGTAGACCTGTCCCACGCCGCCGCTGAGACTGTGAATAAAGCCGATCTTGATGGGCTGTTCCGCCTGAACGGGCAGGGTCAATGCGAGCGCCATCAGGACTGCAAACAGACTTATGAAAATGCATTTTCTCATGGTGTCCTCCTCCAGTTCTATGAAAGTTAGGTTGTTTTAGGCCGATCGAAGCTCCTCGCGTAACACGGCTTTAAGAATCTTTCCCGTTCCTCCTCTGGGAAACTCGCTGATGATCCTTACTTCCTTGGGTGCTTTGAAATGGGCCAGGCGTTTTCTGGCAAAGTCAATGACCTCATCGGGGGTGATTTGTGAATGCGGTTTCGGGACCACGAAAGCAAAGGGGATTTCACCCCACTTCTGATCGGGCTTTGAGATGACGGCGCATTCCAGGATATCCGGATGGGAGTATAGCACCGCTTCGACCTCGAGGGAAGAGATGTTTTCGCCGCCGCTGATGATGATGTCTTTTTGCCGGTCCTTGACGAAAAGAGAACCGTCCGGACCGATGGCGCAGAGGTCGCCCGTGTGATACCAGCCCCCTGCAAGGGCACGAGCGGTCTCCTCGGGGCTGTGGTAGTACCCCTTCATAACCATGTCTCCCCGTACGAGAAGCTCCCCGACGGCTTCGCCGTCCCACGGGAGGTCTTTTTCCATGGCGTCCACTATTCGGAATTCCACACCCACCATGGGGAAACCCCAGGTTTGTTTAGTGCGGTAATCCCGGGTTTCCTCGTCCAGGTAAGGACTCAGTTCGGGCCACGCGATCAAGGGGCAGGCCTCGGTCATGCCGAAAGCGGTCGAGGTGAGACAGCCGAAGGCCTTTTCGACCTGTGCGATCATGCCGGTGGGCGGCGGCGCGCCACCCACCAGAATTCTTCTGACGCTGGAGACGTCATAGCCGGAGAAGTTGGAAACGGCCATGATCGCGTTGATCATCGTGGGAATGAGGTAAAATCGTGTGACCCTCTCCCTTTGGATGATTTCCATGGTTTCCTGGGGATCGAAGCGCTGGACCATCACGTGGCAGCCCCCCACGGCGGTCAGGTAATGCGGGGTACCCCAGCCGTTTACGTGGAAAAGGGGTATCATGTGGATCTGGATGTCGGTTTCGTCCATGGATTCTGAAGCCAGCAGCGCCATGGCGTGCATAAAGAGATTGCGGTGGGTCAGCATGACACCTTTGGGCTTGCCTGTGGTGCCGGAGGTGTAAAATATTTCGGCGACGTCGTCTTCGTCGAAAGGGTAAGCACCCGGCGGGTAGGGAACCTCGGGCGATGCGTCGGCCAACAGTTGGTCATAGGTACCTTGGATCCAGTCCGGAAGGTCGCCGCCTTTGCCTAAGAGGATGAATTTTTCCACCGATGGGATCCGGTAGCGGATCGAGTCGATCTGGGCAAGGAAATCCCGGTCGAGAAAAAGGATTCGCGGTTTGGATTCATTGAGGATGTAATCAAAATCGGCCGGCAGCAAACGGATGTTAAGGGGTTGCAGGATAGCGCCGATCTGGGGAATGCCGAAAAAAGCTTCCAGAAGGCGGTGGCAGTTGTAGCCGAGATAGGACACCCGGTCGCCTTTGGCGATATCCAGCCCGGTGAGGGCATTGGAAAGCCGGTTGACGCGTTCGCCGAATTCGTGGTAGCTGAAGCGTCTCTCTCCGCAGATCACACCGGTTTTTCCCCCATAAAGTTTCAGCGTCCGTTCCAGAAAACGTATTGGCGTCAAGGGTAGATTCATTCCGCTTTCTCCTGATTTTAGGGTATTCTACCATTAATGCAAATGTCGTGCCTGACCCATTCTTATAAAAATATCATGTTAACTCAAATAGTTAAACATGAAAACCATGCGCGTAAATCGCCGGCGGGGCCATAAATAACAACATATCGTTATTGCTAACCAAATATGGTGATACGTTGACGGCCTTCGGTTGATGCCGGGGGGATCGATCCCCTTTCCCGATGATTACCTTAACGGTGGGTATCCAGAGTGGTTGTCGGAAAAATATTTCGATGCGGGCGCCGCCTTTTTGCCAAGTTTCAACCGGAACAGGCTTGTGGCAATCGGTAGAGGTGGTGGTTGCGGGTTTTGGGAATACAATCAGGATCGAACCCGTCGGGCACGATTTTTTTTTACGGAAGCGGGACGCTTGATCTCCAGCTTTTTGATTCTGAAAGCAAGGGTGTTGGGATGGATATCCAGGAGCTTGGCCGCCCCGTCCGGCCCGTGTATCTTCCCCCCGGTTCTGTCCAGGGCCCACAGGATGTGGCGGCGCTCGTTTTCTTTCAAGGTTATCGTAGCCTGCGGGGGCGTGGACATGCCCGCGCCGGCATCCAAAAACGATACGATTTTCGCGTCTGCGTCACCACTTGAAATCGCCCAGCGCTGAATGACATTGCTGAGTTCACGAACATTGCCGGGCCAATCGTATTGTGTCAGGACCAGCATTTCCTTTTCGGGAATGCGAGGCAGTTTCCTGCCCCTGTTTGCCGACTCGATTTTCAAGAAATGATTGACGAGAAGCGGGATATCCTGCCTGCGTTCCCTCAAGGGGGGGATGGTAATGCGATACACGTTGATGCGGTAAAAGAGATCGTCGCGAAAGCGCTTCTGTTTGAGCGCGTCTTCCAGATTGCGGTTCGTGGCTGTTATGAGGCGAAAGTCGGAGCGAATGGTGTCGGCTCCGCCCACCCTTTCAAACGCCTTGGTCTCGAGAGCCCTGAGCAGCCGGACCTGTATATCCAATGGAAGGTCACCGATTTCGTCCAGAAAGAGGGTCCCTTGGTCAGCCTTCTCAAACCTGCCGATGCGCTGTTTGTTTGCGCCGGTAAAAGCCCCTTTTTCGTGACCGAACAGTTCGCTGTGAATCAGACTCTCCGGAAGCGAAGCGCAGTTTGCCGCGATGAACGGCTTGTGCCGACGCGCAGAATGCATGTGGATGGCTTTGGCCACCAGTTCTTTGCCGACCCCCGTCTCGCCAAGAATCAGCACCGTGGCTTCGGACTGGGCAACCTGAGCAACCTGGGACTGAACGTGTTTGATTTGAGGGCTTTCACCGACAAAACCCGTTAATCGGGCGTTTTCCCACTCTTCATTTTTTTCTTCATAATAACATCTCAGTTCACGGAGTTTTTCGTTCAACACGTGATTTTTTTCTTCGGCGCCGATATTCTCCAGGGTGAGTGCGGCCAGTGTCGCAAAACAGGGCAGCAGTTCCAGTTGAGACGCGTGAAAGGCGTTGTTCAGCATCCTGTTGTCGTGATAGAGGGCACCGATGACAGTATCGCGTGCGACGATCGGCACACATATTCGCGATCGGATAACGTTTTTATCCGTGGCGGCGGCTTCCTTCCGGGGAGGCAGCCCCAAAAGCCGCCCTTTCCCGCTGGCAACCACCCCATCGATCATCTTCAAAGACGCTTCGAAAGGCGGTTGCTCCACCTGCTCGGCAGTCAAGTTTTTAGAGGCCCGCAGGCATAACGCAGGGCCTTTCGGCTCATTTTCCACTAAAAAAATGGCCCCCCTTTCCGCACCGGTTATGCGGTTTACGGTGGACATGATGTGCTGGATGCGGTCCTTGCCGTCTTTGAGAGCGGCCAACCCACGGTTCATTTCAAGGATGTCTTCAAGCAGGTTGTCATCGGGGGAAAAGGATTTCAAGAGGGGTTTCAAATCATTCGGGATGAGGGATTCATTAAGGCCGTAAAGAAGTTTTGCAGCTGCTTCCGCCGCTTCGAGGCCTTGTTTGCGATCGCCGAGCAACAGATGGGCGCGTGCCACTTCAAAACGCGTTTTGGCCAATTCGATCCGCTGCCCCGAAGCCTCCAGCATCTCAATCGATCGGGTGAGCATTTGTAAAATTTTCAGGGGCGGTACTCCCGTCTTTTTTTCCAGCATGGCTTTAAAGCGATAAGCGACCCCTTTTAGAAAGAGATTTCCACCCGCCAGGGTTTTCCGGATTTCGTTTTCGATCGACAGGCCGGGGAGGGGCTCAAGCCGCCCTTTTTCCATGGCCCAGCACAATTCCATAAGATAAGGCCAGGACTGCACGGATACGTTGACCTGTTGACTGTGCTGGTAATATTTGTGGAGGTACGCCAGGCATAGCTTCTCTTCATCCTTCAGATAATAGGCATAGGCCATCATCAGCTCACCCTGGATCATCGTCCAGTCACGGTGGACTTTTCGCGCTTCTTCCACGGCGGGCTCAAGATGCCTCAGCGATTCGTCGATACGCCCGATATCCATCAGGATCGCCCCGATGCATGTCCCGGAATGGGCTGCGATACCGGTGTCCCCTCGCTCGAGACAGAGGCTGCGGACAGCGTCGATCATGCCGAGACCCTGGGTTACCTGCCCTATTTCCCCATAACAAGTCCCGACGGTCATGGCGGCCAGCAGGGGAAATTTCACCTGAGGGTACTTTTCCACATCGGAGACGGATTTTTCGTATTCGCCGACAACATCCTTGAAGCGTCCCTGCCAGTATAGAAAAAAGGTGTTGAACGTTTTGGCGGAACGCAGAATTTTTTCGTCATCCAAATCCCTGGCAATGGTCCATGCCTGCTCGAAATGCTTCAAGGCGCTTTTGTACTGCGCCTGCAGCCACTTGTTTTTGGCAAAATGCATTTCCAGAATCGATAGGTACCGGTAATTTTTCTGCGCTTTCGAGCGCATAATCGCTTCCTGGATGATGGAAAGCACCCGTTTGGTGTCGTGTTTGGCCGTGGACAGCTTCGAGTATTTGATGGCGGCATCGCAAAAAAGCTGGTCCGTTCCTTCTTCGAAGCGACCGGACAGGTCATCCAGTATTTTGCGGTAGCACCGGATCGCTTCCTCGATTCGGTATGTCGACTGGTAATGATTTCCGGCTTCCATCAGCTGCTTGCACCCTTTGAGGCCATTGTGGATGTGCAGGAGATGCGCTGCGATGTGCAGTGCCTTGGCCTCGCTTTCCGGCAGCTCAGCCGTGAGTATGGAGGCAATCTGTCCATGCATTTTCTCTTTTTCAAAGGATTTTAACTGACCCGCCCATTCTCTGCGCTTGGGTGAATCCGAGAAAGTGAAGGACCCGATTTGGTCCCGCTGCATTAACCCCTGCTGAGACGCTTTTTCAAAAGCCTGAAGCACCGCTGACGCCTTGCTTTGGGTGAGCTCCTGCACCCAGTCGATCGAAAAACTGCCTTCGAAAAGGGCGGCGACGGAAATGAAAAATTCATACGTATTTTTTGGAGATTTGGACGGCATGACGGACGCGTTCACAGTCACCCCATTTTGACAACAGGCGTCATCATTATGTTGCGATACAGAGTAGCGAGAAAGGATGGCTGAAGATTTTTTCCAAGCGCCATCGCTATAGAAGCCTCTCCGGCTTCAGTGCCGGGAGCGGATATTTACGTACAGACGTGAACGTTTGAACGTCACCGTTCAACCATGAAAAGGACCTTTTGTCAAATATATATATCACCAAATATGGTTATAAATAACAATATATGGTTATTTTCGGCGGTATTGGCCGTTGTTAAAAATGATTTTATCTGCAACCTGTTGATATAAAGAGAATATTGCCATTTACTTTAATTGGGCATGACGTTTGCATCGACATATATTGCTAACGGCAATCTTTTTTTTGGAAGGGCGGCAATACGGTCCCGTTTCAACAGGAGAGGCGATCGATGATCAACAACGACCTGAAAATTGAGATGATGCGGAAAATGCTCATGATCCGTCACCTGGAAAACGCATGGGGCGACGCCTATTTAAACGAGGAAATAGACGGTATCCCCCCTTCGCTGAGTACCGGTCAGGAGGCCGTGTCGGTAGGCGCGTGCATGGCGCTGGAGAAAGGAGACTTTGTCTTCACCACCCATCGTGGCCAGGCCCCGCAGGTTGCCATGGGGCTGGACCCCCAAAGAATCATGGCGGAGTTGTACTGCCGAGAAGCGGGCTACAACAAGGGGAAGTCCTACCATGTATCCGACTTCAGCCGCGGCGTGGTGGGCATGGGCGGCATCGTTGCCGGACAGGTACCGGTGGCCGGGGGCATGGCGCTGGCCCACAAAATGAAGGGCAGTGACCGGGTTTCCCTGTGTTTCTTCGGCGACGGCGCCAGCAACGAGGGCGCTGTTCACGAAACGGCGAATCTGGCCGCCATCTGGAACCTGCCGCTGATCATGCTCTGTGAGAATAACGGCTACTGCATTTCGCTTCCCGTTTCCCGGCAGATCAACACGACCCACATATCCGATCGTGCGGCGGGATACGGCATGCCGGGTGAATGGGTGGACGGCAACGACCCTGTCGCCGTTTACGAAACGGTTTCCAAAGCGGTGAAACGGGCGCGTTCCGGAGACGGCCCGTCGTTCATCGAGGCGATCACCAATCGATTGAGCGGGCACCTGGTGCATGATCCGCAGCGATACCGCTCTAAAGAAGAAGTCGAATCCGCCTGGGAACAATGCCCGATCCGTGGTTTCGGGAACAAGTTGCAGAGCGAAGGGCTGCTGGATGCCGGCAGTTTTTCCGCGATGGAGGCAGGCATAAAACAAGAGGTGCAGGCGGCCGTTGCGTTTGCAAGACAAAGCCCCCCGCCTGCATCGGGAGAGGCATTTGAAGATCTGTGGGCGTAACCATGGGAAAGGTGTCTGGTCATGATCGATAGAAGACTGTTTCGTTCGGAAGGGAAAATAAGCCCTGAAAAGCGTGAATGGCCCAATTTCAGGGGCGCCATCAAGGAAGCCATGCGGGAGGAAATGCGTCGCGATGAAAACGTGTTCCAGATGGGCGAAGACATAGCCGGCGCATCGCCTTTCGGCGTCACCGCGGGCCTCGTGAAGGAGTTCGGACCCGAGCGTCTGCGCGACACGCCCTGCTCGGAAGTCGCTGTACTGGGGGCCGCCATCGGGGCCGGACTGGGAGGCATGCGCGCCATTATGGAGTTTCAATTCGGGGATTTCATGTCCGTGGCCATCGATCAGTTGACCCACCAGGCCGCCATGCTGCGCTACCTGACCGGCGGCCAGGTCAGTGTCCCCATCGTGGTCCGTCTTCCGTGCGGGGGCGGGCAGCGCTGCGGCTCCCAGCACTCTCAATCCCTATATTCGTGGTTTGCCCACGCCCCGGGTATCAAGGTGGCGCTGCCGTCAACCGCCCTGGACGCCAAGGGCTTGATGAAATCAGCCATCAGGGACGACAATCCCGTCCTGTTTTTCGAACACAAGGCGCTGTATCGAACCCGCTGGCCGGTGCCTGACGAATTCAAGGACGAGGATTATTTGATCCCTTTCGGCCAATCCGCCGTTAGAAGGGAGGGAAGCGACATTACCATTGTTGCCACCCTGGTCATGGTTCACTACGCACTGGAAGCGGCTGATTTACTGGCAAAAGAAAATATTTTTGTCGAGGTTATCGACCCGCGCACACTGGTACCCCTCGACACAGGGTCCATCCTTAAATCAGTGAAAAAAACAGGCCGTCTTCTCGTCGTCGATGAGGCTTATCTAACCTGCGGCATGCAGGGGGAAATCATCGCGCTGGTTTCGGAAAATATTTTTCAGGACCTCAAAGCGCCTCCCCGCCGTTTGGGAAATCCCGGTGTTCCGGTTCCCTTCGAGCCGTCTCTCGAAGATACGGTTCTGCCCACAACGGAAAAGATCTTAAAGGCTGTCAGGGAAATGGTGGCGGCTTGACCCCTGAAATCCGTTTAGGGTATCGCAAGCTCTACTGAGGCGTCCGGTGTTGGGGCAGCGCTTTCTGTTTTCTAAACGATTGCCAAGACTCGCCCGTTTCCTTTGCCGCTTCCTTTACGACGGGTACAACGATCACCGTTGATGGGGGCAGCCTGGCTTAACATTTCTTCAAACCTCGTCGGCACACTTGATTACATAAGCTTACATGCGAGCATCCTCAAAATAAGAGTTTGGTTCATGAACAAAGTGTATTCGAGTTTCAACCTGAAGAAATACAGAAGTATGTAGAGGCGTTGAATTTGAACCGAGGCAGAGATTGTGCCGAAAAAGTGATCTTTAGATGTCCGCTACTATGAAAGGGGGAAATTAAATGTTCATAAAGGCAAACATGAGCGAAGGGGTGACAGTGGTCGAGGCAACGCCGGCCGAATACAAGCATCTGGGCGGCAGGGGATTGACGTCCACGATGATCAACAATGAGGTTCCGCCTGCGTGCGACCCGCTGGGACCTGAAAATATGCTCGTATTTGCCCCGGGGCTTTTGAGTGGTACGCCGCTGGTGAACACGAGCCGAATTTCCATCGGGGCCAAAAGCCCCCTGACCGGCGGCATCAAGGAGAGCAATGCCGGTGGAACGGTCGCGGCCGCCCTGGGCAAAATGGGCATCGATGCGATTGTCGTCACCGGTGCGGCGCCTGAAGGCGCCTTGTATGTTTTACGCATCGGTCCCGACGGTGATGTCTCCCTTGAGTCGGCTGATGGTTGTAAAGGCTTGCGCACCTATGCCTTGGCGAATCAACTCGTGGACACTTACGGGGATCAAAACGGGATCATGTGCATCGGCCCGGCCGGTGAGTTCAAGATGGCCTCCGCCTCCATTCAAACAACGGATGTGGATGGCCGCCCCTGCAGGGCCGCCGGCCGGGGCGGTCTGGGAGCCGTCATGGGGGCCAAGGGGTTGAAGGCTGTTGTTGTGGATACCCGGGTAAAGGTGAAAAAAAAGGTGGAGGATCCCGACGCCTTCAAGGCGGCGGCCATGGTGTTTGCCGCGGCGGTGAAAAAAAATCCCTTCTCCGGGAAAACCCTGCGGGAAGTCGGTACCGCCGGCCTGGTAGGCGCGGTCAACTCGGTGGGCGGGTTTCCCTGCTACAATGCCACCAAAGGGATCATGGACGGCTGGGAAAAGATCACCGGCGAGGCCATGGCGGAGACCATTAAGGCGAGGGGTGGCAAGACCAGCCACATGGGCTGCTCCCAGTGCATCATCCACTGCTCCAATGAATATGTGGATGAAGCCGGTGCCTACATGACCTCATCCCTGGAGTATGAAACCATCTGGTCCATGGGCGGTATGACCGGCATCGATGATCTGGACACCATTGCCCGCCTCGACTTTCTGGCGGATGATATCGGTCTGGACAGCATCAACACGGGCGTGGCCATGGGTGTGGCCATGGATGCCGGCCATAAAGCCTTTGGCGACAAAAGAGCCGCCCTGGACATGATGGCGGAGATCGCATCCGGAACCGAATTCGGCAGGGTGTTGGGCGAAGGCCCAGCAGCTGTGGGGAGGCACCTGAATCATCACCGTGTGCCGGTTGTCAAGAACCAGAGCATTGCGGCCTATGACCCGCGGGCCATGCCTGCCAACGGCGTCACCTATGCCACGTCGCCCATGGGGGCGGATCATACGGCCGGCAATCTAGTGGGTTCGTATCTGGCCGGAGTGCTGGAGCACGATGATCGTCAGGCCCAGGTAAAAGCCAGCCGCCAGGCACAGGTGGGTATGGCCGCCCTTGACTGTACAGGCATGTGTCTTCTGGCCGGGGGCGCCATCGGTGGTGAAGCCGGCGAGGCATTTTATAAAATGATCGGCATGTTGCTGGGCCGTCCATTCGATGCTCAGGCCTATGCGGCACTGGGCATGCAGGTGCTGAAGGCCGAGATGGCATTCAACCGGAAGGCCGGCTTTAGCCATGAAGACGACCGTTTGCCGGCGTTTTTCTACGAGGAAAAATTGAGTCCCAACGATTACGTGTTTCCCATCAGTGCGGCTGACCTGGAAAGCACATTCAGTGAATTGATGGAAGACAATTAAATTTGGTCGTTAGGTACTATTTCCTTCATGCATTTAGAAGCGATTATAGAATGATACGGCCAATCGGCTGGTATTGGCAGCTGAAGGGTTCAACAATGAAAAACCCGATTGACGCTGTACAGGTGTGTGTGTTCGGCACCGGCAAGACCTATTTCCCCCCGTGCATGCTGAAGGCATTGAATTCGAACAGGGTGATCTCCGTTGCGACCATCTGTTCCCCCCTCTCAACCTGAATAGAGGTCGTCTGATCCTTTTGACAGTAAAAGAGGACCAGCCGCAGATCGGCCAGGTTTTCGACAGGCTGTTCGTCTAATGATCGGATCAAATCTCCCTTTTCGAGACCCGCTTTTTCGGCGGGGCTGTTTTTGCTGATGCCGGTGATGGTCAGCCCCTGCGCCTTTTCGGCCACCGTGACACCGAGTTTGGGTGCCTCTTTCCCTTTAACGTCGCTCGTTACGAGAACATAGTCGGCAATGCCCGCCTCCAGAGGTTCGTCCTGAACAATGACGGTGAAGGGTGCGTCCAGCCTCCGGTGAAGCCTTTGGGGAATGCCGTAGCCATGCCGGAGGTGACCGTTGCCGGCCAGAACGACCAAGGTGCGCCGGGGGTGCCCCTCGAGGTAGCGATACGCCCTGTCCGCCATGCCTTCGTCCCAGAGGACCTGGGCCTGGAGAAAGGTGTCGAAGTTGTTAATGCCGTCCTGCCGGCCGTGCAGGTCATATACCTGCTTGAGATCCCTGCGGTAGTCCTGGTTGGAAAAGTCTAGGCCGGCGGGTATCCAGGCCCGCTGATCGTCGTCCAGACTCTCGATTCCCTCCCGGGCGACTTTTTTGCTGACCTCGCCGGGTATGTTCAGGGCCACCAGGGGGATGTGGTTTTCTTTCAGAAAGTCGACGATGGGTTTGTAAAGGCCGTAGTCATAGCCCCACTCCCGGTAGTAGCCGGATTCACGCAGAAAGGTGCGTTCGTCCGTGCGGTTTTCCAGGTACCTGTTCACGGCGTCTTGAAAAGGCTGATGAAACATCTCCATACCCACGGCCAGGTCCACCCCGGCGGCATACAGGTGACGGATGATTTCCAGCTGGTTCATATGGTGGGCATGGCGATCGTGCCGCTCGCCCACGTACACCACGCGACTTGCCGTCAGCCGGTCCAGAATCTGCCCCAAGGTTGGTTCCCGGTCCGGCCTCAGCGCGAAGGTGGTAGGCTGCCGGTGTATTACAATCCCGCTTGCGCTTTCATCGGTTTTTTTTACAACGACCCTGCCCCCTTGGAAGGTCAGCCGGCTGTATTGGCCGTAATGGTGCAGGTTGTTCATGACAGCCAGGGTTTCCTTTTTGCCGGCGGCGTGCACCACGAGTATCCGTTTGTATTGGCTGAAGGGATTCTTGAAGACCTGCAGGCTCAAACCGGTGTCCGCCGGGTGTGCCGTTTTTCCGAAAAGGGAGGCTGCCAGGGGGTTGTCGTGGCCGCAGACAACCAGCGAGTGTTCCTTTAGCCGGGCATAGGAGAGCGCATCGGGTGCCACCGTGGTGATGTGCGGATTCCCCAGCGCGCGCACGAGTGGTTGATACACGGGCAGCTTGTCCGCGGCGACTACGAAGACAAGTTCGTCACTTCCCATGATGTGAGCCAGCACGGGGGGCATTTCCGCGGGCGTGAGACGCCGCATGAGGTCATTTCCCTGATCGAGGACGACCTTTGCGGGCAGTCCCTCCAACCGCAGGCTGAAATCCTGCTGTTTTTTGTCCATGGTGACCGCCGTGGTCTCGACGCCGGTTTGCGTGTAGACCTGAATGGGAACCTTCAACGGGAAAGGTGCGGTGTGCTGCTGCAGGGTAAAGGAAAGTACCGGGGCGCCGTTCCTGATTTCCACGCCGCCTTTGGATACGGACAGCACGGGAATATCAGGCCGTTCGAGCCAGGCGCTGAAATAGCCGGCAAGCGTATCGCCGGATCTCTTTTCAAAAGATTTGCGGATGTCGGTCCAGGAGGCGGCCCTAAAGCGGTTGCTGCGGATGACGTCTTTGAGGGCATCCAAGAACAGGCCATCGCCGTAACGCTTGCGCAGCCCGTGGAAAAACATGGCGGCCCTGCCGTAGCCGACCGCCGCCTGCGCCTTGTTCCCGCGAAAGTGGAAATCGCGTACGGCCATGGCATTGTCGTCGTGGACGTAAGCGTCGTATTCCACAAGAACCCGTTTGCGGTAGGCCTCGCCGCTACCCTTTTTTTCCTCGAGGAGATAATCGGACAGATAGGTGGTCAACCCCTCGGCCCAGTTGCCTTGGCTATGATCGATGTACACGTAGTTGCCGAACCACTGGTGCACAATTTCATGGGCCAGGGAGGTTTTGACGATAAAAGGGAGCTTTACCACCTGTTTTCCCAGCAGGGTGAAGGTGGGCATGGAATAACCGGTGGGCAGCATGTTTTCCACGATGGCGAACCGCCGGTAGGGATAGGGGGTAAGGGTGCTGTTATAAAAATCGAGGTACTGCCTGGTGGCGTCGATGTAGGTGTCTGCCAGGGCAGCGTCCTTCTCGAAGAAATAGGTCTCGATGGAAATGCCGTCGTGCTCGGCCTTGTTGACGACATAATTTGCGGACGCGGCCAGGTGCAATCCGTCCAGGGGGTGGTCGAAACGAAAGAGGTGCGTGGTCAGCCCTCCGGCTGAGGCGGTTGTCACGCTTTCGGCTTCCGACACCGCTGCAAACCCCTCCGGCAGGGTCACAGAGAGCGTATACCGCGCCATTTCCCTGGGTGCCGGATACCAACCCGCCATCAGGAAGACGTTGCGTGCATCCATGTAATTGCCGGACCGCTGCCCGACCGCTGCGTCGAAGGCCGCTTCGTAGCGGATCACGGTGGATTTACCGACAGCCGTTGCCACCACGACAGTATCATCGGGCGCCGGTGTGACCTCATTCCCATCGACCGTGACGTTTTCCAGGTTGTCTACTGCCAGCCGCACCTGACCGGAAGGTGCGCCATAAAGGTGGGCATTCCCCGAGAGGTGCCCGGCGGCCGGGTCGATAGTGACGTCGAGTACGACCGTGATTTCCGCTCCCCAAACGGCAACGGGGAAAAGCATGGTTATGAAAACCGCCATTATCTTGAACAACTGCATTCGCTCTCCTTTGCCTGTCTCGATGACGGGAAGACGTGGTTGTCTCCGGAATGTTCGGGATTTATCTGAACTGTTCATTAACGTATGTACGGTGAACGTAAATTTCAACAATAAGAGCGACCGGTGATTTCATTTGACATTTTATTGCCGGATGGGCCGGTCCCAAAACAATTTTCTTTCAAGGGTTGAAAAAATAGTTTACGTATGAGCATATGACTGTCTCAATAAATGAGGATGATTCATTTGCCACCGGTTGTTCACCCCCCTGTGACTGACCACGGTGTCCGGCGTCAAACGGCGTGTTTCTTTTCATTAAAAGGAGGGACGACATGAAACGGTATGTAAGCGTGATTCTGGTTTTGTTAATGGCAGTGTCGGTTGGGATGATTTCTGTCCAGGGTGCGGGTGCCGCGGAGCCCGTCGTCATCGGCGTTCCCACGTCAACCGGGTTTCTGGAAGGCAGGGAAGCCTTGAAGGCCGTCAATCTGGCGGTGGACGAGATCAACGCCAAGGGTGGTGTCGATGTCGGCGGCACCAAAAGACCGTTTGCGGTGGAGTCAGTGGATATACGGGATGCAGCCCCCGGCGTACCGGTGCCTGAGGCATTGCTGGGACTCGAAAAAATCATCCTGTCCAAAAAACCGGTGGCTCTGCTCGTGGGGCCCTTTCGCTCCGAAGCCCTGATGGCGGGGATGGACATCATCGCCAAATACAAAGTGCCGTTGTTGGGTACGATTGCCATGTCCCCGGGCTCTGAGGCAAAAATCAAGAAAGACCCCGAGAAATACAAATATGTCTTCCGGACCTGTCTCAATGCCGTGCACCTGGTGAAATACCTGGCCGGCACGATGGCGCTGATCAATAAGGAATTTGGATTCGACAAAGTGTACGTGCTGCACCAGGATGTTGCCTGGGCAAGGGCCACGGCCGGGTTTGTCAAGAAAATGTACTTTGACAAGGCAGGCTGGAATGTGCTCGAGATGGAGGCGTTTCCCACCGGAACATCCGATTTTTCCTCCAGCCTCATGAAAGCGAGAGCCAAGGGTGCCCAGGTCATCATGCCCATTTTCGATATGCCCCAGAGTGGCACGCTGGTCAAACAGTGGAACGCCATGAAGGTCCCGGCGGTTCTGGCCGGTTTTATCTCCCCCCTGGCCGGTTCCGAAGCCTGGAAAACATTCGACGGAAAAATTACCGGCGCCATAAACACGATATTCGAGCTCGGCAGCGCCATGCCGTCCGACATGTATCCGCCTTCCAAGGTGTTTTATGATGCGTATAAGAAAACATACGGTAAAGAGATGCAAGCCGGCCACGGTCCGGCGCCGGCCTATGAATCGGTGTACATCCTGAAGGAAGCCATCGAGAGGGCCAAAAGCTTGGACCCGGATGCAATCGTGGCGGAGCTTGAGAAAACCGACCGCATGGGCGTTATCGGCCGCGTCAAGTATGACGAGGGGCATCAGGCCGTCTACGGGTTCGATCCTAAAGAGACCTGTGTTTCGACGGTGTTTCAATGGACGGCAGACGGCAAACGCACCATTGTTTTTCCGGCATCCATTGCCGAGGGCAAAATCCAGCTGCCGGCCGGTTTGAAATCAGCTAAATAGATTTAAAATGCCCCCGCGCTTTTTAAAGCGCGGGGGGTTTTAAATTGGGAGAGAACTATTTCATGCTTATCGGCACATCCTTGTATGCCCTGATCAACACCGCCATCCTGGCCCTGATGGCCATTGGTTTCAACCTGACTTTCGGCATCAGCGGTGTGGCCAATTTTGCCTACGGGGCCTTTTACGTTTTAGCCGCCTACGGCTTGTGGGGCATGCTGAACTTGCTCCACTTTCCCTACCCGGTGGCCGTGGCGCTGGCGGTGATTGCCAATGTGCTTCTCGGAGCCCTGATTTATCGCTTCGTTCTGCTGCGCGTGCGGGGGCAGGCTCTGTCCGAAGTGATTGCGACTTTCGGCATCGGCCTGGCTATTCTGGAACTGTTCAGCTATTTCGGCTGGGTTGGTTTCGAGTACACGCTTCCGGTATTCCTGGATAAAAGTTTCATCATCGCGGGAACCTACGTCGATTTCCAGCGTCTGGCCATATTGGGTTTCAGTGCCGTTTTGATTATGGCCCTGTGGTGGTTTACCCACCACACTGCCATCGGCCTGGCCTTCAGGGGGATCGCCCAGGACGAACGCACGGCCTTGACCTTCGGCATCGACTCGGATTGGATCGCCATGTTGAGCGTTTCCTTCGGCGCCGGCATTGCCGCTCTGGCGGCTCTCTTTATCATCCCTTTGGGGAGCATCGCACCCGGAGAGGGCTATGACGTACTGATCAAAGCCCTTGCGGTGTGCATCATCGGGGGGTTGGGCAGCACCGGTGGTGTCATTGTCGCCAGCTTTATCGTGGGATTTGCGGAAAGGTTTACGGATACCTACATCGGCAGCCACTGGACGATGATCGTCAGCCTGGCGGCCATCCTGTTGGTTCTCGTCATCAAACCCTCGGGACTTTTCGGAAAACAAAAGGAATTGGAAGAAAGGATATAGGCGCCGGTGAAGAAACGCAAAGAGCGCATCGATCGGGGTATCAAGGTACGATCATCGGACATATTCGCGCTGCTCTCCTGGCGGGAAATGCTTTATCTTGCGGCACCCCGTGTGCTGCCGGTGGTCGCTTGCATGGCGCTTCCCATACTGCTGGACCCCTACTGGCAGAAGGTGCTGCTTTCGGTGGCCGTCGTCGCCCTTCTGGCCATCAGCTGGGATATTATCGCCCAGACAGGTATGGTATCCCTCGGGCAGGCCCTCTTTTTCGGTGTCGGCGCTTACTGCTCCGGCGTCATGAACCACTACTGGGGTCTGTCCCCCATGCTGTCCATTCCCATCGCTTCCGTCATGGGCGGGTTGATATGCACCGTGATCTTGCTTCCGGTGCTGCGCTTGAGGGGGATCTATTTTTCCATGGTGACCCTGATCATTCCGCTGATTCTGGTCAGAATCGTCGAGGCCACCAAGATCTTCGGCGGCACGGAAGGCCTGAGCGGCATGACGCCGTTGCCTTCCAAGTGGGTTGAACTCTACCTGATCGTGATCGTTCTGCTATGCGCCCTTTTCGGCTTCAGAAGAATGATGAATTCCGACTACGGCCTGGTGCTCAAAGGCATCAACGACAATGACCGGTCGGTCATCAATGCGGGCATCAACATCTACTGGTTTAAAGCCCAATCGCTTTTTATCGCCGGGGTCATCGGTGCGTTTTGCGGGGCCTTTATGACGCACGTGTACATGTTCGTGGGCATGCCCGTGTTCGCTTTGGACTATTCCATTCTGCCCATTGCGGCGGCAGTGGTCGGCGGTCCCGGAACGCTGGCAGGGGCCACTTTCGGTGCCTTCATCCTGGTGCCCTTGTCTGAGGTGCTGCGCGGGTTCGGCGGGCTGCGCATCGTTTTTTACGGTGCCTTTCTGGTTATTTTCATCGTGGCCCTTCCGGAAGGCATTTTTCACTACATTCAGCGGAAGTATCACCAGTTCGAACGCTGGGCGGAGGTGGCCGAATGACGACCGCACCGATTCTCAGCGTTTCCCACCTCAGCAAGAATTTCGGAGGGGTGCTCGCCCTGAACAGGGTCAGCTTCGATCTGATGCCGGGCGAGCTTTTAGGTGTCATCGGCCCCAACGGTTCCGGAAAGACCACCCTGGTAAACCTGATCACCCGTTTTGTCAAGCCCAGCTCGGGCGAGGTGTTTTTCAAGGGGACGAAAATCAGCAACCTGCCGCCGTACAAGATTGTGCGCATGGGGATTGCCAGGACGTTTCAGATGGTCAAGCCGTTCTACCAGCTGCCGGCCTACAAGAACATGATCGTTCCCCTGTACTCGCCCCGCATGAAGATGCTCGCCGGCGGCAGCTACGGCGACCGGGACGCCGTGGCTCTGGACCTTTTGGAGGAGGTGGGGTTCGAGAGGGACGCCCGGGTGGCATACAAGGTCGCCGGATCCCTTCCCCAGGGGTACCTGAAGCGGCTGGAACTCGCCAAGGCCATCGCCATGCAGCCGGACCTGTACATCCTGGACGAGCTATTTTCGGGACTGAGCCTGGCCGAAGTTGCCGGCATCGTTCCCATCATCGAGAAGATTCGCCTGACCGGAAAAAGCATCATCATGATCGAACACCGGCTCAAGGAGCTTTTTCGCATCGCCGACCGCGTGATCGTCATGAACTACGGCGAAAAAATAGCCGATGGGCCGGCGGAGGAGGTCATGGAAGACGAGGCTGTCAAGAGCGCCTACTTGGGGACGGAAAACGAATAAAATCGTGTGCCGCGGTTTTATGAAACGCGACTTCGTCGCTCTAATATGAATTTGATCGAGTAAGGGTTTCCAATGCTGGTCATCGACAACCTGATGGTATTTTTCGAAAACGCCCTGGCCCTGAACGGGTTGAGTCTCGAGGTGGGCGAGGGGGAGATCGTGGGCCTGATCGGGTCCAACAGCGCCGGTAAGACCACCCTGATGAATACGGTGTCCGGCCTGATTATCGATATGCGTATCAAGGAGAAGAGAAAGGGCGGCGAGCGCATCACCATCTACGGAAGCATCACATACAAAGGCGAGGAAATTACCGACATGCCGCCGGACGATAGGGTCCGAAGAGGCGTCGTGCTGTCCCGGGAGCGGCATCCGGTTTTTCCGGAGAGCAGCGTCCTGGAAAATTTCAAAATAGCGGGCTACCTGCGTTCCAAGGCCGAAGTTAAGGAAACCATAGCGTATGTTTTCAACATGTTTCCGCCGTTGTCCAGGCTGCAGAAGCGCAGGGCCGGTTTCCTGAGCGGCGGCGAGCAGCAGATGCTGGCCATCGGAATGGCCCTGGTGGTGCGACCCGAGCTGTTGCTGCTGGATGAACCCCTGCTGGGCCTGAGCCCGATGATGCAGAAGGCCGTAATGGATGCGATCGTAGCGCTGAACAGGGAAAACGGCATCACCGTTTTGTTGAGTGAGCAGTTCGCCAGACCGGTGCTGCCGGTGGTGGACCGGGCCTATGTCGTGGAAAACGGGATGCTGACCCTCGCCGGAACCGGGGCCGAACTGATGAACAATCCTGAAATCAAAGCCGCATATTTCGGGGTCTGATAGATGCATGATAACCAAACCATAGCAACGCGATTCATGTCCACGGTCAAAAGGCGCGCCGGACACACAGGGGTTATCTACCTGGGTACCCGTTACTCCTACGGCCGCATCCGGGAACTGGCGGACGGTTTTGCCGCCGCCATGCTGAACGAGGGGCTTACCTCCGGCCAGAGGGTAATCATCTATGCGCCCAACAGCATCCAGTGGGTGATCGCCTGGCTGGGGATTCAACGGGCCGGCGGCGTCTGCGTCCCGGTTACGCCCATCTATACGCCCAGCGATCTGGAATACATCGCCAACGACAGCGACGCCGAGGCCATCGTTTGTGCGGACACCAATTTCGGCTACGTCAAAAAGGTGTTGCCGGAAACAAAATTGAAAACGGTGGTCATCACGCGCATGGCCGAGATGCTGCCGGCCTGGAAACGCCTTTTCGGCTACCTTTTCGATATCGTGCCCCGGGGCAGAACCATTCTCGATGAAAACACCTTCGAAATGGGCAAGCTCATCAGGACCCATGCCGGCGCTTCAGGCAGCCATCTGGATCTCCCTGAACGCAGGGGGTGCGACATAGCCGAGATTCTCTACACCGGTGGTACGACCAAACATCCTAAAGGGGTGCCCATCACCCACGACCTCTTTTTAACTTCCGCAGAGGAACAGATCCGGGTGAGTGAGCCGCTCTTCCCGGCCGAGGACAACGTGATCATGGCCAACGCACCGCTGTTTCACATCCTGGGACAGACGTGCAGTCTGGCAACGCTGCTGGTGGGCGGTACGCTGCTGGTCCAACCCAAGGTCAACCTGGACGCCACATTCGAATCGATCCAGCGTTTCAAAGCAAAGACCATGATCGGCGTCCCCACCCTCTACCGGATGATTCTAGAACACGACCGTCTGGACCAGTATGATATGCATTCCGTCGACTACTGGTACAGTGCCGGCGACGTGCTGCCCACCGAGGTGGGCAAGCGCTGGGAGGACAGGTTCGGCAAACCCATCTACCAGGGATACGGCGCCACCGAGACCTGTGGGGGTGTTTCCATGTGCCCCACCGACATGGCCAACCCGCCCAAGAGCATCGGCCGCGTCGTTCCCAGCAAAGCCATCAAGGTTGTCGACCCCGTGCTTCTGGAGCCGGTGGCACCCGGGGAACCCGGGGAGCTTTTGGTGTCGTCACAGCACATGGTCAGGCACTACATCAACAAACCCGAGGAAACGGAGGCGGCCTTTGTCGAACTCGAGGGGCGGACATGGTACCGGACCGCCGACGTGGTGTCCAGGGACGAGGAGGGCAATCTCTATTTCGTCGACCGGACCGTCGACACGATCAAACACAAGGGCTACCGCGTGTCGGCTTCGGAAATCGAAGCGGTTTTGCAGGAGCATCACGCGGTTGTGGCAGCGTGTGTGGTGGGCCTGCCGGACGAAATGGTGGGCGAGCGCATCAAGGCCTTCGTGGTCCTCAAGGAAGATGTCAAGGGTATCACCGGCTACGAACTGATCAAGTGGTGCCGCAAATCACTGGTTTCCTACAAGGTGCCGCAGTACATCGAATTCAGGGACATGCTGCCGAAATCAAAGGTGGGCAAACTCCTGCGCCGGGAAATTCGTGACGAAGAAAAACGCATGGCCGAGCAATAGACCTGTTCTGTCGGCACACGTTGTGCCGACAGAACATGCGTATTGTTATAACCCAAGCGATTTGGCGATGATGGTTTTCATGACTTCGGTGGTGCCGGCGAAGATGGTGATCACGCGCACGTCACGGAAAACCTTCACCAGGAAATTGGCCTCCAGGAGGCCGTAGTCTCCGAACAGGTCCAAGACCCGGTCGATCATCTGATTCAGGCTTTCTGAACTGGCATACTTGCTCATCATGGTCTCGCGGATCACGTCCCGACCTTCCATGTGTCCCTTGATGGTTGCATCCAGCAGGGCCCGGTTCATTCTGGTTTCGGTGGCCATTTCCGCGATGGTGAACTGCACCTGCTGGTATTTGCCCAAAGGCTTTCCGTCCACCTCCGTGGCACGGCAGTAATTGATGACCTCTTCCAATATCAGCTCCGCAACGATGACCGTCATGAAGGCGCAGACCAACCGCTCCTGTTGAAGCTTCTGCATCAGCATGATAAATCCGGCGCCTTTCTCTCCCAGGAGGTTCTCCTTGGGGATACGGCAGTTGGAAAAAAAGAGCTCGGCAGTGTCCTGGGAATACCCCCCCATTTTTTCCAATTGGCGACCCCTGGTGAATCCGGGGGTGCCGTCCTCGACGAGATACAGGGACACGGCCTTGTGCCGGTCCTCCACACCCGGGTCTTTAGCCGCCACGATTACCAGGTCGCAGTTGATGCCGTTGGAAATGAAGGTTTTGGATCCGTTGAGCACGACCTCGTCGCCCTCGTGCTCGGCAGTCATCTCGATGGAGGCGACGTCGCTGCCGGCGCCGGGTTCGGTCATGGCTACGGCGGTGACGATGTCGCCGGAAACGCAGCCGGGCAGATACTTTTTTTTCTGCTCCTCGGAGCCGAAGGAAACGATGTAGGGGACGACGATGTCGCTGTGCAAACCTGCCGCCAATCCGTTGAGGTCCGCTTTGCCCAGTTCTTCGGATACGATGACCGAATAAAGAAAATCCAGACCGGGGCCTCCGTAGGCTTCGGGGACACTGGTGCCCAGAAATCCTGCTGCGCCCATCTTTTTCCAGGCTTCCTTGGGAACGATGTGCGCTTCCTCCCACTGGTCGCGTTGGGGCACGAGCTCCTTTTGGAGAAATTCGGCAAGCGTTTTACGAAAGCGGTGATGATCCTCTGTGTAGTTCAATATGTTCATGGCGTCCCCCTGCTATTTGATTTTACCTATGACTGCTCTGGCAATGACATCCTTTTGAACGTCCCTGGCTCCCAGATGCAGCTCAGCGGCTTTGGCTTCCCTGTAGTAGCGTTCGACCTCGTATTCGGTCATATAACCGTAACCGCCGTAAAGTTGGATAGACTGCGCACCCACTTCCATAGCGGTTCTGGCGGCCGTCAATTTGGCCATGGAATTCAATTTGTGGTCCATGCGCCCCTGATCCCGGGTCCAGGCGGCTTTGTAGGTGATCAGCTCGGCCAGTTCGATTTTGGTGGCCATGTCGGCGATCTTGTGTTGTGTCACCTGAAAAGCGGCCAGTTTGCGCTGGAACTGCACCCGTTCCTTGATGTAGTCCATGGCCCGGTCCAGGGATCCAAGAGCCGTGCCCAGGGACTGGGCGGCGCTGAGAACCCTGCTTTCCGACAGGAAGGTTTCCAGTTGGGCAATGCCGGCCCCGGCGACGCCCACCAGGTTGTCGGCTGATACCGCGACGTTGTCGAAGGACACGTGGGATGTTGCCGTCATATTCCCGCCCAGCTTTTTTCCGGCGGCTTCGGTCGATATGCCGGGGCGGTCGGCCTCCACAACGATCATACTGATGCCATCTGCGGAATTTTCCGTTTCCTCCCCGGTCCGGCAAAGCACGATATAAAACCCGGCACCCTGGCCGTTGATCACGTTCATCTTCAATCCGCTGATGACCCATTCCTCTTTTCTACGGTCGGCCGTCGTTTTGATGGATGTGAAATTTCCGCCGCGCTGGCTTTCCGAAAAGGCCGCTGCTGGGAGCATTTCTCCTTCGGCAACGGGCGGCAGAAAGGTTTCCTTCAAATGATCCGAACCGAACCGGAGGATGCTTTCCGATCCAAAAGTGGACATGGCCAGCGCGCCGCCGATGCTCGCGTCCTTGCGGCAGAACGCTTCGGAAACCAGAACGGCCTCTAACATGCCCATGCCGCCGCCGGAATATTTTTCGGGAAAGTGGATACCCACAAAACCCAGGTCGGCGGCTTGCTTCCAGATGCTTTCCGGGAACCTGCCGTTCTTCTCATATTCATAGGCCAGTTCCTTGTCGAACTCTCCTTTGGCAAATCCCGCAGCTGCCTTCTGAATCTGCTTCTGTGCTTTTGTCAATTCGAACATGCCGTCCCTCCATCGCTGTCATGACAGTTTCTAAGGTTGGTCGAAAAAAAAATCATACAAGGTTGCCTCGGTATTGGCAAGTCGCGAAACGGTCAAAATTCGGCATTACGCGTTATACGAGGCATTACCTGAATTAAGCGATAATATAGTGGCGGCAGCCTTGTGCTTGACCACACCGTTTTTCACGAGATATATAAGGGCGGGTAGATTCTTGAGCCTTATCGGAAGCGACGAATCCAGCTGATTGTAGAAAAAGGGAGATATACATGCGTAAAAAACATTTCATATCGACGTTATCGTTAATTATTCTGTTGGCACTGACGGGTACGGTGAAGGCCGACCAGTATGAGGATACAATCAATGTGTTTAAATCGTCTGAATCCGTGCAGCCGTTTTTTGAAAATGCCTATGGCTATGCGCTTTTTCCAACGGTGGGTAAAGGCGGTTTCGGTATCGGCGGCGCTTTTGGCAAAGGGCAGGTTTATAGAAAGGGGACGGTTACCGGCAGCGTTTCGCTGGTAAAGGCGACCATCGGATTTCAGATGGGCGGCCAGGTCTTCAGCGAAATCATCTTTTTTGAAGATAAACGGGCGTACGATGATTTTACCGGCGGCAACTTCGAGTTCGATGCCTCAGCGTCGGCCGTGGCCATCACCGCGGGGGTCCAGGCAAAGGCGGGAACAGAGGGCACGACCGCCGGAGTAAGCGCCGGACCCGCCACCGGCAAGCAGGCTCCCTCCGTTTATCGCAAAGGTATGGCCGTTTTCGTGCACACAAAAGGCGGCCTCATGTTCGAAGCGTCCATTGGCGGCCAAAAGTTCACCTTTACGCCCAATTAATTTAGCGCGGTTAACATAATTACAACATATACATTTGGGGTACGAACGTCCCCTAAAATTTAAATACTAAATGTGTGGGGGCGGGATGGGTTTCAGTCATCTATCGGCAGGTCTAACAACTGTTCGAGGCCGGTGATGGTCGGTTCGAAAGGTTCTACGTCGGGCCAGTTGCGTTTGACGCTGCGGTGCTTGAGCCAGACGGGGCGGAGGCCCGCATCCCGGGCGCCGCAGATATCGATGCGCCAGTCGTCGCCCACGTAGAGGGTTTCTTGCGGCGCAAGGTCCATTCGCTGCAGGCATTGGTTGAATGGTTCCGGATCGGGCTTGGGCGGCACCCCTCCCTCGCCGGCAACGACCACCACCTCGAAAAACCGTTCCAGGCGGGGGAAGAGGGCAAGGCGGTGGGTGCCGGCGTTTTTTTGCCCCTGGGTGTTGGTGACGAGCCCCAGGCGGAAGCGTTCGCGCAGCTTTTCCAAAACGGTCATGGTTTCGGGAAAGGGAGTGGTGAGGGACTTGACCGTTTCCCAGTAGTCGCTTTCCCAGGCCTGCAGCCGCTCCCGGTCCGGCGTGAGGCCGAACGGTTCGCAGACCGCCTGCCAGATGGCCGGCCGGGAGAAATTCGATTGCTGGTGAAAGGCTTTGCGGCGTTTGCGGTATTCCCCGAGAAATCGATCCCAGGGTACCTCGTCCGGGTCTAATTCCGCATACAGCTTTTCTTTGGCGTCTTTTTCTGCGGCCTTGAACCCGTCGGCCGAGTTGACCAGGGTCTGGCCGAAGTCGAACAATATGGCTTTCATTAGAAACGCCCTGTCCTTAAAAGCGTCAATGCATCACATTGAAAATCAATTATTTCCCCATTTTTTCAAGTAATTGGCGCAGAGATCCTCCGCGCTGGGGACATACTCCTCCTTGGGGATGGAGAGCAGGGTGTAGTTCATGAAGTTGAGCCAGTTGACATTGCCGCTGAAGATGTTTCCGGCCCAGGTGCCGCAGCCCAGCGTGTCCGTGGTGGGCAGACCCGTGTTCCATCCGCCGCTGTTGGCATGGGCATGGGGCATGTTGCAGACCACCCGGCCGACATTGGCGCGCAGGGCCAACTGCACCCGGCGTTCGTCGTTTTCCGAGTGGATCGACACGGAGTGGCCTTCGCCGGAGAACTTGAGGATTTTTTCCAGGCGGTCCAGCATTTCGTCGAAATCGGACCATTTCCAGACGGTGAGCACCGGGGAAATTTTTTCGCCGGAGAAACGGTCCTCCGGTCCGATCTTTTCACCGATCACCATCAGGAAGCGGGTGTCGGCGGGTACGTCGATACCGGCATTCTCGGCGATCACGGTGGCCGGTCGGGCCACGATGTCGCGGTTGAGGTGCTTGCCGTCCGGCCACATGTAGCTCCGCAGCGTCTCGCGCTCCTCGGTGCTGCACAGGTAGCCGCCTTCGGCCTTGAGGGCTTCGAGCATATCGTCGTAAATGCTTTCGTAAAGGGCCACGGCATTTTCGGACGAACAGGAAGCGGAGTTGTTGGCGATTTTGGAGAGCCTGATCTTGTGGGCGGCAGCCTCCAGGTCCGCGCTGTCGTCGACAATGGAAACCACATTGCCGGCGCCAACCGTCTGGGCCGGTTTCCCGGCGGCGTACACCACCTTGACCAGGGCGGCGCCGCCGGTCGCCACGGCATAGTCGCAGTTGGCCATGACCTCGGCGGTTTTGGCATGGCTGGTGTTCTTGATGCACTGCATCAAGTCCGCGGGGGCGCCGATTTTTTCCAGGGCCTTGCGCGCATGCATCACGGTTTCGTAGGATGTTTTCTGGGTTCTGGGGTGCGGCGACACGATCTGGGCGTTCCTGGTTTTGAGCGTGCTCAGGGCCAGGCAGCAGATGGTCGATTCGGGGTTGGTGCAGGGCACCACGTTGGCGATGACGCCGATGGGCTTGGCGTATTTGCGAATGCCCAGCGCCTTGTTTTCTTCGATGAGGCCGCTGGTCTTGGCGCCGCGCATGTCATAAAGCGTCCCCAGGGTTTTGTTTTTGATCTTGTTCTTTTTATCTTCGGCGTTGCCGATGTCCGACTCCTCCACGGCCATGTAACCGAGTTTGTGGCGAACGTCTTCTTTCAGAAATTCCCATGCCACGGCTTCGACCATCTCGTCGACCTTTTCCTGGGGCCAGAATTCGACCTCCTTGAAGGCCTTGCGTGCACGTTCATACATCTTTTGAACATTGTCTTCCATGATGCATTCTCCTGTTTTTCAAATATGTTTTAATATCAAATCACAATGGCAAAAAAGGGCACAAAAATGACAATTGCCATGTTCCGATACCATTACTTCAGCGGCAGGGCGTAGCCCATTTCCTCAAAAGCTTCTTTGGCGACCACGAAAAAGTTCCTGATGTCCTTTTCGGTGATCAAACCGAGGTTGCACAGGCGGAAGGTTTCCAGGCCGAACATCTTGCCGGGATAGATGGTAAACCCCCTTTCATAGCAGTAGTCGTGCAGCTTGAAGAAGTCGAAGCGCCCGTCCCCGGGAGCCTGCACGGTTACCACCAGGCGGCCCTGGATCTCCCGGTCGATGACCGATTTGAGGCCCATCTCCCCGAGCCCGCGGTGAATCGCCTCCCAACACTTGGTCAACCGTTCCCAGCGTGCGTGCTCGCCCTCCTCGAAATATTCCCTGGCGGCCTGCTGCAGCGCATAAATGGTCTGTACCGGGGGGGTGAAATGCATTTCACCCACCCGTTCGAAAAAATCGTACTGCATGAACAGGTTGCAGTAATAGGATCGCGTCGGATAGTCTTTGGACTTTACGATTTCGGCGATGTTTCCAACGGTCCACGATGCGCCGGTCATGCCGGCCAGGCCCTTCTGGGCCGAAGACATCAGAAAGTCGATGTTCTCTTTTTCGATGTCTATGGGCATGAGGCCGTATGTGGAAATGGTGTCGACCACGAACACGGCGCCGTTGTCGTGGGCCAGCCTGCCGATTTGCCCGACGGGGTTCAGGACGCCCGTGCCGGTTTCGTGGTGAACGGCAGCCACGACCGCAATGTCCCTGTCTTTTGCCAGGGCCTCTTCGACGGCCGTTAGATCCGGCAGACCGGTGGCGGGAAACTTGAGGTCGATGCAGGGGATGTGGTAGTAAGCGGCAATTTCCACCATTCTGGCCGCGTAGGCACCGTTGTTGACAACACAGATTTTCTTGCCCTCCGGCACCAGGGAGTTCACGAGCACATCCTGCACGATGGTTCCGGAGCCGGTAAAAATGACGGCACTGTATTTCTCGGGATCTCCGTGAACCACCTTCACCAGGTCGCGGCGGACCCGGGTCATGACGTCTACGAATTCCTGTTCCCGGGGACAGATGTCGGGCACCACCTGGGCGTATTTCACGGCGTCGCTAGTGGTGGCCGGCCCCGGGTTCAGCAGTACGTTCCTCTTGACGGGTTTGACGACTTCCATGATTACCTCCGTCCTTCTGTTAGAGTTTCCCCACTTTCTTGATACCCGATTTTTTGCTGGGGTCCTGAATCTCCTCGACAATGCTGAAGCCGCTGCCCCTGACGCCCTGCATGCTATCGAAACGTTCCTTCCACTCTTCGGGTGTCTTGCACAGGGACGACTTGGCATGGGCGGCCCTTTCGGAAAGGGGCGGTACCGGTCGATCTTCAGGACCGTCATAGTCCTCTTTGGGCGTCAACTGCTGGCCCAGGCGTGAGGTCCCCCGGCGCTCCACCTCTTCGATATAGTGGGCGCCGGCCGCAAAGGAGCGGGTGACCGCCAGGATGGCCCAGGTGGCTTCGGGCGTAAAGCCGAGATCCAGCATGGTGGCACCGGTGGCGCCCAGCATGTCCAGATCAACCGGCGTGTCGGCAGCTTCCTGCGCCGCCTTGACCACCGCTTTGATGAAGTCGATATACTTTCCGGCCACACCGAGTTTTTCAGCCCGGGCGATCATGCGTTGGGCCGCGGGGTCCTTGAGCATGAGGTCCGAAACTCCCAGGGCTTCGTCATGCAGCTTGTCCGCCACCAGCATCCTGGCGGCCTCATCCAGGGAGAGATCCTGTTCTACGGCTATTTTCATATAGCTGTCGAGCATATTGCCGAAGGCCGAATAGGCGCCGTAGGCGTGTCCGAAGGCCATGATCGAAGCACCGCAGGCCTGCGTCAGGAAGGTTTTGGACCGGGCTACTATCCTGGAGATGGCCGCCGGGGAGGAGAGCCCGTCCTCCAGGGCCATGATCATGACGTAGTTGAGCATCTGCCCCTCCTCGACAGTGGGGATGCGCGCCTGGTAGTCCACGAAAAGAACCTCGATGACGCCGTAGCCCTCCTCCATCATCTCGGTGGTGTCGTACCCGCGGGTGACGATGCGGTGCACGTTTTTATAGGCCACTTCGGAAACCCACTGAAAAGGCGCTCTCTGGGTGTCTCTCGGCACGGTGCCGTACTCGCGGTCATAGTAGTCGAAGGGATTCTTGGAGCTGCCAAGATTTCCGATCCCGCGTTCCCTTTTGGCCTTGTTCAGGGCGTCTGTTTTCTTCTTGTCTAGATAACCCATTGTTTGTATTCTCCCTCTTCCTTCTGTTTTTTGGCGTATTCCTGCTGTTCTTCCTTTTTGGGAACGATCCTGTCTTCGGGACCGACGTATTTGATCATGGAAAGGTCGATCATCTGCACCATGGGTTCGTTCCGGGATGCTCCCCAGGCGCGTCCCTTTTTCATGTTGTAGAGGGCGTGGGCCGCACAGCTGAACCCCCGCACAACGCTGCCGATGCACCACCCGGCATTGGGCGAGAAGCCGATTTCCATCAGTGCCGTGTTGCCGGACCCCACGACGTTGACGCCGACATAGGAGCGCCCTTCGGCCTTGCGCCTGGCGTGAAAGTGCTTTTCCAGGGCCCGCTGAAATTCGAGATACACGCCTTCCAGTTCCAGCTCTTCCTGCCGGAGATGGATCGGTTCCGCCCTGGGGTCGCTGTCGATGTGCTGGGGCTGGCCCATGCCCATGACGGGGCGGCCGGCATCCATGTATTCATCCACCAGGGTCTTGGCCATTTCGTCTACGGTTTTACCTTCCTCCCGGGCCCGCTTCAAATACTTGTTGAGCATGTAGCCGTGGGCCGCGCCCGGGCCGTGGACACCGCCGAAGGTGGAAACTGCAGCAGCTACGCAGACGGGCAGATTCGGGCGGCCGGCACTCACCCCGATGGCGCCCACCGCCGACGGCGACATGGAGTGCTCGAGAAAAACGCCCATTTCGTACTTGAGCATCTTTTCTTCCTTTTCTGTCGGGATGCGGTTTTGGAAGAGCACGAACATGGCGTCGTAAAACGAGTAGCCTTCCTCTGCCAGGTCACTCAGGTTGTATCCCCGCATGACGGTCTTTTCTTCCGTTTTGTAGGAGATCGAGGTTTTTCTCCTGATCATTGGGTCTCGGTTCATTGCAGATCCTCCAGTTGTATGTTTTTTGCAGTTATATGAGTAATGTTATCAAAATATTAGCATAAAAAATCGATCCGGTATGGGCCGGCCTGCACGCCATATAGAACCGCTTGTTTTATAAGTCAATGTAATAAATATTATAATTTGTATAATTTATTATTATACAGAAAGCAGGGGAGCTTATAAAGATCGGATTCAGGCGGATCACCGTTACGCCACCGTTGCATCACCGGGGGGTATTTATGGGGATGGAACTGCGGTCTTCAATGCCCTGAATGTTTCTATGTGGTGGTCTTCTTCGGCGATGATGCGGTCCAGCAGGTTGCGAGCCTCCTCTTCGAGGACAAACGCCTTGAGCATTTCATAAAACAGGATCCCGTCTTTTTCAGATTCGATAAAGACCTCTATCAGTTCGGAAACCTGCCATATATCGGCAAAGTCTACATTTTCAAGCGAAAAGGCCTCTTTTCCGATAATCGTATTCAGGAAACTGCTGTCCAGATTTTCCTGGGCGAGTGTATCCGTTTGATGAGAAACTTCCGTTTTGAGGCCCTCGAACCAGTCAACATGCGCGGATTCCTCGCCGGCAATCCATTCCAGGGCCGTTTCTATTTCCGGAACGGATGTCTTGGCGGCTGCTTCGAGGTATATCTTGCGGCTGTTTTTTTCGAGTCGGATGGCGATGTCCAGTATTTCGTTGACGGCAAACAAATGGCACCTCCCTATGCATCGGGAATATTCAGCAGTTGCTTGAGACGCTGCAGTTCCGATTCTGCATCGCCGACGAGTTCAGCCATGATGCCGCTGATGGGCAGAATCCTGTCGGCCAGCCCCACGGATTGCCCGGCCATCAGGGAACCCCCATCCACATCGCCGTCGATGGCGGCCCGGCGCAGCGCCCCCGCCCAGAAATTTTCGACTTCATACTGCGCTTGCCGGTTGTCTATGCTGTTGTCCTTCAGTTTCTGCATGATGCCGAGCTGGAGCTTGCCGAACGCTTCGGTCCCCTTGTTTTTGAGCGCTCGGACCGGGATAACCGGCAGCCGGCTGTCGAACTGTGGGGTCGCAACAGCGTCGCGCGCCTTGGCCCGCCTGAAGCTTTCTTTAAAATCCGGGTGGGCTTTGCACTCTTCAGACATGACAAAACGGGTGCCCATCTGGATTCCCGCGGCGCCCATCATCAACAGGTGGGCCATCATTCTTCCGGTGGCTATGCCGCCGGCGGCGAAAATGGGGACGTCATCCATCTCGAAGAGGATTTGCTGAAGCAAAACCAGCAGACTGACCGGACCGATGTGGCCGCCGGCCTCGGACCCTTCCAGCATGAGGGCATCGGTTCCCATTTTGACCAGCCGGAGGGCCAGCGGAGCGGTCGGTGCAAAACAGATAACCTTGGCGCCGGCGTCCTGGGCCAGCCTGATTTCCGGTTCGCGGGGGATGGAACCGGCGAACATGACCATGTCACAGGCCATGTCGCACACCATGCGCAGCTGCTCCTTGTAAATGGGAGACACCGTGATCAGGTTGACGCCAAAGGGCTTGTCCGTGTATTCGTGCAGACGTTCGATCTCTTTTTCCAGCTGGTCGACCGGCGTATTCCCGCCTGCCAGGAAGCCGAACCCGCCGGCTTCCCCCACATCGCCAACCAGCTTGTAATCGCTGATCCAGGTCATGGCGCCGCATGTGATGGGGTAGCGGCACCCGAGAAACTCCTGCCCGCGTTCGAAAAATCGGTCTATCAGCACGTCGGTGTCTCTTCCTGTCGGCATATTCTAATAGGGTCGTTACGGGCAATCGTTCCGCCCTGGACGACCCTGGCAAAAACGCCTTCTCTCGGCATGATACAATCCCCGGCCTGGTAATAAATAGCGCATTTTTTAGGGCACTCTTTTCCGATCTGTGAAATTTCGAGGATGACGGTGTCACCGAGCTGCAGCCGGGTTCCCACCGGCAGATGCGGCAGGTCGATGCCGGTGGTGGCGATGTTTTCGGCAAAGTCCCCAAAGGTCACATCCAGACCCGTCCGACGCGCTTTGTCGATACTTTCGGCTGCCAGCAGACTGACCTGTCTGTGCCAGTTTCCGGCATGCGCATCGTCCTCAAGCCCATGATCGCGAACGATCACGGCGGTGTCGACAGTGGCTTTTCTGGTACCCTTGTGCCTGCTGGCGGCGATGGATACTATTTTCATGGTTTTTGCTTTCATGGTTGAACCCAATAAAAGGACCGGGAGAGAAGAAGGCTTCGGGGGCGTTCCAGCGTCCGGTCTTCTGCGGCCCCATTTGTTTACCTCAATCCATTATACACGTGTTGACATGTTGTTTATGCAACTATGAAGTTTATTCGCTTTCTACGGTCTCGATGATCTCTTTGAGGATATCACAGGCGCGGCACCTTTTCATCTTCGATTCCCAGTTTTCCTCGGGTTCACCGCCGCAGATCGTACCTGAAACGAACCAGCACATTTTTCCACACTGGAATTCCCAGGCAGGGCATTTTTCCTTATGCTTCGGGGGGCAGTTATTGACAACCCAGCAGGATTTCCGGGGGATTTTGTTGCCGCGCCTGTTGGCCAGCAGGAAAAGCATCTGCCGCTCCACACCGGGAGGGATATTCCGCCATCCCTGCTCATAGCTGTGTATGGCCTTCAAAGACGTTCCTAGAAGCTGAGCGATCTCTTTTTGTGTTTTTTTGAGGTGTTTCCTGAGGACCGAAAATTCGTTAGCGTCCATAATGTCTCCAGCGCTTGTTTTATTGATTTTGTCCCGAATATTGCTACATTGTGGCAATGTCTGTCAAGAAAAAAACGACATGGAAATCAGCGACCTCCTGCAGAGCCTGATGTATGAAAAAGGGCCCTTAGAAGGGGTCTGATCGGCCGACGCCGCTGATTGGTTTTAACTTCCTTCATACGTCACCGGCTCAGCCGGTGACGTATGAAGGAAGTGAGTGCGGGATCGAAAAACGCTCACTGCCGCAGAAAAGCATGAACCCCTTCTTTTTACCTATACAGGCCAGGGTCATGTTGAGGCTGGCGGCCAGTTCCACGGCCAGCGCCGTCGGGCGCGACATGCTGATCATGATTTCCAGGCCGGCCCGGGCGGCCTTCTGAACAAGCTCGAAACTGAGCCGCGATGACATGGCGGCGACGCGCAGGCTGGCGAGGTCATTGTTCATGAACGCTTTTCCGATGGCCTTGTCCAGGGCATTGTGCCGCCCCACATCTTCCGCCCAGGTCATGGGTTCCACGTGCCTGTCGAACACCATGGCGGCGTGGGAACTGCCTGTAAGGGCATACAACTCCTGGTGCTCGGAGAGGCGCTGTACGCATTCCTTGGCTTGATCGATGGTCATTTTAACGGTGTTGCCGACGGGTTTCACGATTTGATACAGGTCGGCCAGCAGCTCCTTGCCGCAGATGCCGCAACTGGTTTGACTCATGAAGCCCTGTCTGTTCAGGAGGTTGCGGACCTTTTTGCGCCTCTCGGGCACCAGGGTGGCTGTGACCACATTGACGCCGTCTTCCGTACAGTAACCGAGGGTGGCAAAATCTTCGGGCCTTTCCACGAGTCCTTCGGCGAGGCAGAACCCGGCGGCGTGTGCCAGTTCATCGCCGGGGGTTCGCATGACAACGGAATAGGGCTTGCCTTCGATGCGGATGGACAGCGGTTCTTCCAGAATAAAAGCCTGCTCTATCTGTTGAAAGGTTCCGTTTTCGTAGATAATCATCTTCTGGGTGCGGGAATTTTTCATGGTCTTTATGCGGTCCTCAAGCGTTTACTTCAACGTAGCCCAAACCGTATGCCTAACGCCATCCCTTAATTTTCCGAACGCTATAGGTTGTCGGTAAAAACGTATTCATCCGTCTGCCGCTTGTCAAAAGGAAGCCTGGTCCGGGCGCGGCCGGTTCGATTCGGGTTCGTCAGCCCTGGGCGGGAACGCTCTTCTGGGTCAAGGGTCTTCGGGGTCGGCGTGGAAAACATACCCGATGGACCGCAGACTTTTAAAATGGGCCGGTTTCTTAGGGTTTTTTTCAAAGTATTTTCTGAATCGGACGATGAAATTGTCCACGGTACGGGTTGTCGTACCGTGCGTGTACCCCCAGCCGATTTCCAGGAGTTTTTTTCGGGAGAGCGGTTTCCCCTCATTCATCACGAACAACTTCAGCAGTTTGGCCTCCTGCTCGGTCAGATGGATCTCCCCCTTGCGGTTGTGAGCCGTCAGTGTGTTGAAATCGATGCGGTTGCTGCCGAAAACATGAACGCTTTCCACCTGATTGAGGAGCGTGTTTCCCGTTCCATTTTCTTCATACCAGGAAAGACGGGTCAAAAGCCGCTCCACCCGCAGCAGAAATTCCTCAAGGCTGAAGGGTTTGGTCAGATAGTCGTCCACGCCGTACGACAGGCCTTTGACTTTGTAATCGGTTGCCGCCTTGGCGGAAAGAATGAGGATGGGAAGCCGTTCATCTTCCAGGCGTATGCTTCGGAGTACGGAGAGGCCGTCGATCCCCGGGAGCATGATGTCGAGCACGATGAGGTCGGGTTGCCAGTGTTTCCAGGCTTTAAGGCCTGCGTTGCCGTTCTCGGCGGTCATCACGTCGTAGCCCTGCAGGGAAAGATTGAGCCTGAGCCCTTCCGCGATATGATGGTCGTCTTCGACGATCAGTATGCGTTTTTTTGTATTATCCGTCATGCTGCATATTTCAGCGGCAGAATCAGGGAAAAGGTCGAGCCTTTGCCCAAACCCTGGCTGGATACCCGTATTTTGCCCTTGTGAATTTTGGCAATCTGCTCAACCAGAAAGAGCCCCAGACCGCTGCCCTTCGCAGACATATCGTCGGCACGGCCGATCTGGTAAAATTTTCTGAATATTTTTCGTCTTTCCTTTTTTTCGATGCCGATGCCGTTGTCCTTGAAGTTAATATACAGCTTTTTACCCTGCGCTTCAAAAGAAATTTGGACCTCGGGTTTATCGGATTGATTGTATTTGACGGCATTGGTGAGGATGTTCATCAGAAACATGTCGAACAGCGGTGCATTGATGGAGTAGTGATAGGGCCCGCCGGAAGGGTTGAACACGGTGACACGGTAATCCTGGAAATGGTGGGCGTTTTTAGTCAGGAAACGCTTGACGACATCGACCAGGTTATGGGGTTCGAGTTCGCCGCTGAAGCTCTTGCTCTCGATCTGAGCCAGGTTGAGGATGCGGTTGATGTTATCGGACAGCCGGCCGGCATCGTTCAGCATATACCGGATGTATTTTATCTGGTCCTCACGGGACAGCTCGTGCTTGATGAAGGTTTCCAGGTACAGCTTCAAGGCGGTGACCGGGGTTTTCAGTTCATGGGTGAAGTTGTTGATGAAGTTATGTTGGAGCCGGTACAGCTGCAGGGTCTTCAAGTTGTAGACGAAAATGATGAAGATGCCCATGAAGATGATGCCCACCAGGAGGGAAAGGACGAGGATCACCACCCAGGTCTGGGATGCGAGAACCTGCCCCGCGTCCAGGTTGAATCGCTCTACGATCGCTCTAAGGCCCGAGCTGGCTTCGATGTACCAGTAGATGTAGAGGAATAACGAGGTCCCCAGCGCCAGGATGGAAAACACCAGGATTAATATGGGGTGAAACAGCCACCTGCTGCGATTCATGGGTTTTTCCTGCAATAAATTTTCAAAGACTGCGTTTGATACATCGCCCGCAAAGGTCAAACATGCGCAGGCCTTCCGATTGTTTTCAGTGAATCCACCTTCGAAAATGTATATATGATTGTAAAAGTTTTGTAAATTCAAAACGTTCCCTGTACATTTTTCTATTGGTTTGGCTAATAATTTACCTGGTAGGAAACAAAATCAACGTGACCCTCATCAGGAGTGATTACGCCATGGCAAAAGAGAAAAATGTTCTGCTCGTTTATCCCGAAGTGCCTAAAAACACCTATTGGAGCTTTCAATACGCCCTGCAGTTCACCGGAAAGAAGAGTGCCATGCCCCCCCTTGGGCTGATTACCATTGCGGCCTATTTTCCCGCTCACTACCGGCTCAAGCTGGTGGATCTCAACATCGAACCCCTGAAAGAGGCCGATATCCTGTGGGCCGATCAGGTGTATGTTTCGGCCATGATTGTCCAGAAGGCTTCCTTCGCCAGGGTCGTGGAGACGTGTAACCGCCTGAATACAACGGTGGTGGCGGGCGGTCCCTACCCCACCTCCAGCCACGAAGAGATCGAAGGCGTGGATTGCTTCGTGCTGGGGGAGGTGGAAAACTGTCTGCCCGATATCATCGCCGCCCTGGAAACGGGTAGGGCGAAACGGGTTTATCCGCCGGCGGGCAGGCCCTCCATGAAAACGGCAAAGGTGCCCAGATTCGATCTGCTGAAGCTGAAGGCCTATGCTTCCATGGCCATTCAATACTCCCGCGGCTGCCCTTTCAAGTGTGAATTCTGTGACATTTGGAAAGTTTACGGTAACCGTCCGCGCCTTAAGTCACCCTCGGGTGTTCTATCCGAACTGGACACGCTGTACGCATCGGGCTGGCGCGGCCCCGTGTTCATCGTGGACGACAATTTCATCGGCAACCGCAAAAAGGTTCGCGATGAACTGCTGCCGGCGCTTTTTACGTGGCAGCGTTCACACGGATTTGCCTTCCGCTTTTTCACCGAAGCGAGCATCAACATGGCCACTGACCCCGAACTGTTGGAGGCCATGCGGGCCGCCGGGTTCGATGAGGTGTTCATAGGCATCGAAACCCCTTCGCGGGAAGGTCTGGCCGAAACCGGCAAAAAGCAGAACCTGAAGACGGATATGGCCGAGGCCGTGGAGACCATCCAGCGTCACGGCATGGAAGTCATGGCCGGTTTCATCGTCGGTTTCGACAGCGACACGGACGACATCTTCGACCGGCAGATCGAATTCATCCAGAAAACGGGCATCCCCCAGGCCATGGTTGGACTGCTGACCGCCCTCCCAGGGACGGAGCTCCATCGGCGGCTCTTGTCGCAGGGACGGCTGCTGAATGCCGCCGACGGCAACAACACCCACTGTCATGCCATCAATTTCATCCCCCGCATGGATGAAAAAAAATTGAAAAACGGGTACCGGCGGATTCTGTCTACCATATACGACAAGCGCCTGAAAAATTATTTTGAGCGCTGCAGCCGCCTCTTGGACAGAATCGGGGACACACCGCAGTTCGCCAGGAAGATCCGCTTCGACGAGATCAGGGGGTTGGCCGCGTCGCTTCCGCGCCAGCTGGTGTCGCCCTACGGCTTACAGTACCTCAAGTTTCTGGCGAGGAGCCTTGTCCGCAACCGTGTGGTTCTCAGCGAGGCGGTCAGGCTCGGCGTGATCGGTCACCACTTCCACACCATTACCAGCGAGATGATCGAGGCGGAGAAAGTGGCTTCCTACCTGGATGAAACCTATGCCCACCTGTGCGCCCGTTTGGAAACCTACTCCTCCTTGGCCAGGGGAAGCTACCAGGAAAAGCGCCGGGAAATCGTGCAGCTTCTGAGACATAAAAAGCGGGTGTTGAACCGTATCCGGCAGAGGATCGACAGCCTCCACGTGGACTTCCGCCGGGATCTGGTCCGCAGATACAGGGACCTTTCGGAGCGGCTGCAGAGGCTCAGCGAACCGCTCGAGGCCGCCGTGGTTTTTACAGACTGATCGAAAAATCTTCAATCACAACGGGGTTCATCAACTGGAAAGGCTTACCCTATGCAACTCCGGGGTTCATTTCTCTCCTCCATTGACTCCCCCGTGGAAAAGCGTATAATTCCATAACGGCTGTCATCTGTGAACACCCCCATCGTTTGCAAATGCCCGGGCAACCTTAGATTGGATGGCAATGGCTCAAATAAGGAAAGACAGCCGTTATTATGATCAACATCGAGAACTTACAAAAGAGTTTCGGCGGCCAGGTCCTCTTCGACGGCCTGGCCTTCAAGCTGAATGCCAGGGAACGGGTCGGGCTGGTGGGACGCAACGGTCACGGCAAGACGACCCTTTTCCGCATCATCACCGGCGAAGAGACCTACGACGGCGGTTCGCTGACGATTCCTAAAAATTATCGTATCGGCATCGTCCGTCAGCAGCTCGATTTTTCCGCAGATACCGTCCTGAAGGAAGGCATGACGGGCCTTCCCGAGGCCGAAAGGGATCACCACTGGAAAGTCGAGAAGGTCCTGGCGGGGCTCGGTTTTTCCCAGGACGACATGCAACGCCGCCCGCACGAGTTTTCCGGCGGCTTTCAGGTGCGGTTGAACCTGGCCAAGGTCCTGGTTGCCGAGCCCGATCTCCTGCTCCTGGACGAACCCACCAATTACCTGGACATCACCTCGATCCGCTGGGTGGAGCGTTTTCTGATACGCTGGCCCCACGAGTTGATCCTGATTACCCACGACCGTGGTTTCATGGACAAAGTGGTCACCCACACCGTGGGCATCCATCGGCAAAAGGCAAGGAAAATCACCGGTGACACCCACAAATATTATTCCCAGATAGCCCAGGACGAGGAGATTTACGAAAAGACCCGTCTCAACGACGAGCGTCGCCAGAAGGAGATCCAGCAGTTCATCTCACGCTTCAGGGCCAAGGCGCGTCTCGCCAATCTGGTGCAGTCGCGCATCAAGACCTTGGAAAAGCTGGAGAAGAAAGAAAAACTGGCCAAAATCAACACGCTGGATTTTTCTTTCCGCAGCGAACCCTTCAGGGGCAAGCACATGCTTGCGGCGACGAACGTGTCCTTTGCCTACGACGGGGGCGTTCCCCTTATCAGCGGTTTCAATCTGTCGGTCAATGCGGGGGACCGCATTTGCGTTATAGGCAAAAACGGTAAGGGTAAAACCACGCTTCTGAAATTGCTGGCAGGAAGCCTGCAACCCCGGGCCGGTGAGATTCAATACAACCCGTCCGTAGCAAGGGGATTTTTCGAGCAGACCAACATCCAGACCCTCGATGATCGCCGCACGGTGGAGGAGGAGATTCTTTACGCGCACGAGGGGGTCGACCGGCAGGCCGCCCGCAACATCTGCGGTGCCATGCTGTTCGAAGGCGATGCGGCCCTGAAGAAAATCAGCGTTCTTTCCGGGGGGGAGAAAAGCCGGGTGCTCCTGGGGAAGATTCTGGTAACACCGCTGAATCTTCTTTTGCTGGACGAACCCACCAACCACCTGGACATGGATTCCTGCGATGCCCTGCTGGCGGCCATAGACAGCTTCGAGGGCGCCGTCATCATGGTGACCCACAGCGAAATGTTCCTGAACGCCCTGGCCGAGCGCCTGGTTGTTTTCCAGGATGACGGCATCACCCTGTTCGAGGGCGGCTACAATTATTTTTTGAGCAAAGGCGGGTGGGAGGGGGAGCGCCCGGAAAAGAAGCCGTCTGCGCAGGTTCCGGAAAAAGAAGAACCTGGGGATAAATTAAACAAAAAAGAGGCCCGTAAAAAGCGCTCCCAGCTGGTTGCCGAACGGGGCAGGGCGCTGAAGCCCATCAAGCAGAAGATCCGGCGTGCGGAAGACGCCATCGAGAAGCAGGAAAAGCGGCTTCAGTCTTCCAATCAGGAGATGGTGTCCGCAGCGGGCAACGGCGACGGCGAAAAGATTGCGGAGATCTCCAAGGAGATTCACGCCTGCAATGCCGCCATCGAAAGGCATTTTTCCGAACTGGAAGCGCTGCACGAAAAGAAAGATGAACTGGAGTCTAGGTATGCCGAGTTGCTGGCGGAATGACAGCAAAAGGCAGCGCAATTATAGCGGTTGTCATATATATGTTCCGACGTTGTAAAAGGTGCCCAATGGGAAACGTAGTTTCGGAACGGTATGTTTTCAAACGCTATAGCGTCTATCTTTTGCTCTTATGGTTGGTTATGTAGCTGAGGGGTCGGGTGGAATAAAGATGATATGGTTGTTCGGTTCGGGCAAACCGGATGAACCGACGACAGGTTTTTTGGAGGTAACATTATGTACGGTATCACCATCCGGTGGTTGACCCTCACGGTGTCGATCATCGTCACCGCTTATTTGGTCGACGGCATTCAGGTAAACGGGTTCTGGTCGGCTTTTTTTGCCGCGGCGGTTTTAGGAATCCTGAATGCCTTTTTTCGCCCCATCATCCTGATATTGACCCTGCCCATCAATTTGTTGACCCTGGGCCTGTTCACCTTTGTCATCAACGCGTTGCTGCTGCTCATGGCTTCGGGAGTGATTTCCGGATTCCATGTGGCAGGCTTCTGGTCGGCTGTTTTCGGCGCCCTGTTGATCGGCCTGGTCAGCTGGCTGATCAACGGCTTCATCAACGGGCAGGGGCACGTGGAGTATATCGACCTGAAGCACAGGGGCGGCAACCGTTGGGAATGAGGCGGGTTTGTTATTTGGGGCATGCGTTTTTCTGAAGAAAGGCATGGCGCCATCGTAACCATGCTGTGTATGCAACCTTGGACTCATCACCCCGCGTGTCGTATTCATATGAAATATTTTAGGCTATGGCGCATCATCCTGTCCATTCTAGTGCTGGCCTATACCTTGCTGCCTTTCGATGTCCTGCCGGACATGGTAGTCGGCTGGGGCTGGCTGGACGACATTGCCATTATCTATCTGCTGTGGCACTATTTCTACAGGGGGGGGCGGGGGCGTTTCGGCACTTCTGACCGCGAAAGCGCAGATTCCGGGCAGTCCGGTGGCGAGGGCATTGCAGGGAAAGAGGGATCGGCCGTACCGAAAACCCCTTACGACATCCTCGACGTCCCCCGGGGGGCCTCCCCCGAAGAGATTCGCTTGGCCTACAAGAAGCTTGCCGGCAAGTACCACCCGGATAAGGTCGCCCACCTGGGAAAGGAGTTCCAGGAGTTGGCCGAAGAGCGCTTCAAAGAGATTCAGGCGGCCTATGAAAAACTCAAAACCGGTTTTGATTAGACCTGACAGTTAGGAATAGACCATGAAGGATTCATCGAGGAAGGACACGCAAGAACAGGCCGCGTTTCGTGAACACTGTCAGCGGTTTTTAAAAATCGGCATCCCCAAACCGCCAGCCTTTCGGCTGCCCCAGTCGGCACTCGAAATCATGACCCGTGAACAGTTGGACTTTCTGGTCGTCTGGCAGAAAAAGGCCTATCAGGCAGGCCTTGTCGGGTGTGATTATCCCGAGGAATACGGCGGCGGGGGGCGCACGGATTGTCAGCGGATCGCCAACGAGGAGATGTCAAAAGCGCCGGCCTATTTTTTCCCCAACATCGTCGGGCTGGGCATGGCCGGACCCGCCATCTACCACCACGGAACCGAGGTGCAGAAAAGAAGGTTCCTTCCCAAGATCCTTTCCGGGGAGGAAATCTGGTGCCAGGGATTCAGCGAACCGGATGCGGGATCGGACCTGGCCAATGTCCAGACCTTCGGGGTGAAAGAGGGCGACAACTGGGTGGTCAACGGCCAAAAGATATGGACCTCCCTGGCCCAGTTCGCCCACTGGATGATTCTGCTGTGCCGGCATGACACGCACGAAAAGTACACCGGGCTGACTTATTTTCTGGCCCCCATGCAGCCGGTGTCTGAAAAAAGCGTGGACGTTCGGCCGCTGATCAAGATGACCGGAGAATCCGGGTTCAACGAAGTGTTTTTAAATGATCACATCGTGCCGGACGCGTACCGGCTGGACGATGTCGGCAAAGGATGGCATGTGGCCATGACGACCCTGCTGCACGAGAGAGGCGCCGGCGGTCTGGTGACCCCCCGCTCGGCTGGATCCGGCGTTGAGCAATCGAAGGTGTCCCAAGACAGTCCTCAAAACCTGATCGGGCTGTCCCGAAAATGCGCATTAAACGGCCGCCGCACCTGCGACGATCCCCTCATTCGCGACCGCATCATGCAACTGATCATCCGCGAAAAGGGATTGGAACAGTGCGCCCGCCGCGCCCGGGTCAAAGGGCTTGTGGACAATGAATTGAGAATACCGCTGCAGGCCAAGGTCGTTTCGAGCGAACTGCTGCAGGATACGGGAGCCCTGGCAATGGATATCGAAGGCGCAGCGGGTTCTTATTACATCGCGGACGAAAATGCTCCGGAAAAGGGAAAGTGGCCGTTGCTGCACATGAACTCCTACGGCATGACCATTGCCGCCGGAACCAGTGAAATCCAACGAAATATTATCGGGGAGCGCATCCTTGGGCTCCCGAAATCGAAATAGGGAGAATTGGTGTGACGGCACAACCGGACAACTTCGGCTTCGGCACCGAGGAGCAGATGCTGAAAACCGAAGCGCGAAAATTTTTCAAGAACAACTGTGACGATTTGAAACTGATGGATCTCGTGGCCCAGGACCCCGACCCGCACCGACAACCGGCATGCCACTGGGACCGGAAAGCCTGGAAGCAGATGGGCGAACTGGGATGGACCTCCCTGGCGGTGCCGGAAAGGGCCGGGGGAATCGGAATGCAGGCTGTCGGCGTGGCCGGTCTGGTGGAAGAAGCCGGCCGGGCGGCATTCCCATCCCCCCTTTTGACAAGCGTCAACGCGATCTATGTCCTTTCCTGCTGCCGATCGCCGGAGGCCGATGACATCCTGCGCAGCATCGCCGGCGGGAAAAGCGCCAGCCTGGGGATCATGGATCCAAACGGTTCCTGGAAAGGAACGACTGCCGGCTTTAAGGCAAGCGTGTCCGGAACCACGCTTCTAGATGGAACCAGCTGGTTTGTTCAGGATGCCCAAAAGGTCGATTTTTTCGTGGTCAAAGCCGCATTCGAAGAAGGGGCCGGACTCATCGCCGTTCCCAGAGAGGCCCAGGGTCTCGAGGTGGTGGCCGATTCCATCGTCGACCTGACCCGCGATCAGGCCCACATCGTGTTCCGAGGTGTGGAAATAGAACCGGAGTGGATCGTGGCCATGCCCGGAAAAGCGGATGCCGTCATCGAAATGGCGGAGCCGTTTATTTTCACCATGATTGCCGCAGATATGTGCGGCGCCGGGGAGTGGCAGCTCAAAACCTGCGCTGAATACGCCAAAAGCCGGGTCCAGTTCGGCCGTCCCATCGGTTTTTTCCAGGCCGTCAAACACCCCATCGTCAACATGATGATCATGATCGATGAAGCCCGGTCGCTGATGTACAACGCCGCCTGCGGGGCCGACCATGAACCGGAGCAATTTGCCGGCTACGCGCACATGGCCAAATCCTCGGCCGGCGACATGGCCCAATACTGTTCGGATCGTTGTATTCAACTGCACGGCGGTATGGGCTTTACCTGGGAAGCGACCGCGCATCTGTATTTCAAACGCCAGCTGCACAACAAGGCCCTGTTCGGAGACGGCCGGTACCACCGCGCGCAACTGGCCGACATGATGATGGGCCGCATGTAAAAATCCCTAAATTCTAATTCGCCAAATTCTGAACAAATACCAAATTCAAATGTTCAAATACTAAAACGGCATACGGTGTACGGTATGCGGCGAGCCCCCTGTTAGCCCCTTACAAGTTCAATGAAAAAAAATAAAACCAATCACGAAAGCACGAAAGCGGAAACGCACGAAAATTTTCAAGGTCTTTTTCCTGTTTTTGTACTTTCTTGTTTTCTTAATAAATGATCTTTATCTTTTCCGGTTTATCCATGTCCTATTTTTTCTTGACAGCGGCGCCGTAACTGTCCATAAATTATATTTAATTATATTTATAATCAATTTTTCAAACGACAGGGCAGACGATGAGCACAACACAGCGTGCAAAAAATAGAAAACCGATGAAACGCGGCTCCATCGACACCATTTTCACACAGATAAAAACCATGATGTACAATCAGGAGCTCGCTCCCGGCCAGAAACTGATCTATCAGGATCTGGCGCATCGGCTGAATGTCAGTACCACCCCCATCCTGCAGGCCTTGCACCGACTGGAGAGCGCCAAACTGGTCCGCTATGAACAAAACAAGGGTTTTTTCGTTGGAGAGATTACCGAAACCGAGGCGCGCGAGCTCTATCAGGCCAGAGAAGCCCTGGAAATTTACCTGATTCCCATCCTTATGGAGAAACTGACCAAAAAACGCGTCCAGGAAATCAGGAACTCCTTTCGGATACACAAAAACAGCACCGCCCCCAACGACCGGCGCAAACTCATGCTGACGGATGCGGAATTTCACCTGACCATCGCCAAGGCTTCCGAACACAAGGTCATTGTCGATCTGCTCAGCACGATTATGGAGCGCATTTACATCAAGTATAAAGCCGAATACCTGGGCGAGGAGCGGATTAAGGGCGTACTCAAACATCACCGCGACATCCTCGAGAGTCTCGAGAAAAAAGACGTTGCAACGGCCATTCGGCGCACCCGAGACCACATCCAGTCGGGTATGAGCCACATGGTCGAAAGCCTTAAAAACAGGCATCTGGAGTCTTTGTAGCGTTATAAAACCGCGCTATAGGACCCCGTCCGCCCGGGCGGGGGATCAATCCCATCATAGCCGCTACAACTGCAGGGCCGAACAGGCCGCTCTCTCCTTATACGGCTCCAGGATTCTCAAAACACAGGGTAAAGCCCTGGACGACAATGCGAAGAAAAGTTATAGTGAAGGCGCTTCGCGGCTTGCCGCAGGGTATCGCTCGGTAGAACCGCGCCATCCAAATCGAAACAATCCGCTCATGATTTCGATTTGGATAGCGACAGGTTCGCAGAAGCTACAGGTGCAATTAATTGAAGGGTGGGGAGTTTTAGCTTTGCCCCCCGTCATTCCCGCGCATTATCCTTTCGTATCTTGAAATCGTGAAAAGATATTGACACCGCCCGGGAAAAGATAATAATTTATATTATCAAATATATTATCAATTATGCAGATCTTTTATTTAGCGGGACACTAGCTACACTTGACCAAGAGGGGTTACGCGTGATTGTGAACTATGAAGAAATGAAAGGCATGCCGTGGTTCGCATCCTATCCTGAAAGAGTCCGCGCGGCTTTGGAAGGCTACACCTTGCCGGTCATTCCGGTCAGACGCCTGCTGGAATCCTCTGCCAGGTACTTTCCGGACCACACGGCCCTAATCTACGAGCCGGACAATTTCTTTGTCAACTACACTGAATTGCTGGACCTGAGCCAGCAATTCGCCTCCGGCCTCCAACACATGCTCGGCGTCGGAAAGGGTGACAAGGTCGCCGTCTATACGCGCAACGCTTTCAAGGACGGGTGGCTCTATACGGGCGACATCGGCACGATGGATGCGGACGGCTTTTTCTACATCACCGGGAGAAAAAAGGAACTGATCAAATACAAGGGGTACAACATCGCTCCCAAGATGTTGGAAGAGATCTTATACCAGCACCCGGCGGCGTAAGCCTGTGCGGCCTTGGGAAAACAGGACCCGGTCGTCGGGGAGATTCCCGTGGCCTTCGTTCAGTTCAAAGAGGGCCTGCAGGCTTCTGCAGCGCTTAGGTGATGGAATGAAAACCAATGACAAAAAAGTAAACTACAAAGGAGGAAAGCATGAACATTGATGATGTCAAAAAGGTCGTTGTTGTCGGCGCGGGAAACATGGGGCACCAAATCGCCACCCTGATCGCCATCAAGGGGTTTACGGTCGTCTGCACCGATGTCAAGGAGGAGGTTCTCAAGAAAGCGGAAGCATTCGTGGATAAATACCTGCCCGGCCGGGTTGAAAAGGGAAAGTTGACGGCCGAACAGGCCGAAGCGGCCCGCAAGAACATTACCTTCACCGGCGATCTCCAGGAAGCGGTCAAGGACGCCGACTTCGTCATCGAAGCCATACTGGAAGTATTGGACCTGAAACGGAAGGTTTTCGCCGACCTGGACAAATGGGCGCCGCCCCACACGATCCTGGCGACCAACAGTTCCTTTATCGTCAGTTCCAGGATCGCCGATGCCACGAACCGGCCGGACAAGGTGTGCAACATGCACTTTTTCAACCCGGCCCTGGTCATGAAGCTGGTGGAGGTGGTCCAGGGACCGCACACCTCCGATGAGACGCGCGAAATAGCCATGGATTTGTGTGAAAAAATCGGCAAGGTTCCCGTGCACCTGAAAAAAGAGGTCGACGGCTTTTTGCTGAACCGCATCTTCAAAGCCATTGCACGGGAAGCCCATTGGATCCTGGAGATGGGCGTCGCCTCTGTTGAAGACATCGACAAGGCCTGTGTGTACGGCGCCGGCCATCCTATGGGGCCTTTCCGACTCAACGACCTGACCGGACTCGACTTGAGCTACACCATCGGTATGGAAGCCTTTCAGGCGACCGGTGACCGCAGCCTCCTGCCGACACCCAGCCTGGTCAAAAAAGTTGCCCAGGGCCACTATGGTGAGAAAACCGGCAAGGGCTGGTACGACTATACCAAAAAGTAACGCATGGAAACGGCTGATGGACTCAAGGCAAAAATTGCCCGGACCATCAGCCGTTTTGCCGTGCCCTACATGAACATGAAAAACGTTTGAAGGATCTTATTCTATAGCCATGAAAATCATTACAGCAAAGCAGGCGGGAGAACTCTTCCCGTCAAATTGGACAATTGCCATGGATGGGTTTCTGGGGGCCGGCTCGGCCGACGTCGTAGCCGCCGCGGCAGAAGAGCGTTTTTTAGAGACCGGCGAACCCGGGATTTGACCATGCTCTTCTGTGCGGCCACCGGGGACCGGGATTGCCGCGGGCTCAACCGGTTCGGGCACCCAGGCATGATCAAGAAAGCCATTGGCTCCCACTTTGGTCCGGTTCCAAAGATTCGCGAAACGATCGACAACAACCAGATCAAGGCCCACAACCTGCCCAGGGCGTGATATCCCACCTGTAGGGCCATTGCCGGCGGGCGGACGGGTCCACATGCACAAGTGTGCCCGACGGCGCGACGCGATCAAGGCGGAGAAGCTGGGCGTGGACATGGTGACCATCGTCGGCACCGAATGCGGCGGCCATCCGAGCCCGGAAGGCGTCACCAGCATGGTGCTGCTGCCGAAGACGGTGGATTCCGTCTCCATTCCGGTCGTTACCGGCGGAGGTTTTTCCGACGGTCGTGCCCTGATGGTGGCGCTGGCGATGGGCGCCGAAGGGATCGTGATCGGAACGGGCCTCATGGCTACCACCGAATGCCCGATCCACGAGGATTTCAAAAAGACCTTGATCAGTGCCGAAGAGACGTCTACCTGCCTGGTGTTGAATTCGGTCAAGGCGCCGGTGCGAGCCTTCACCAACAAAACCGCTCAGGAAGTGCTGGAAAAGGAGAATGCCTGTCTGCCTCTGGAGGAGATCCTTTCCAAAATGAAGGGCGAACGCGGACTGCAGGCATACAAGGACGGGGATACGGAAGGTGCTGTCTGGGCCTGCGGTCAGGTCGCCGGGCTTGTCAACGAAATCAGGCCCGTGGCCGAATATTTTCAGGCCATCATGGAACAGGCGGAGTCCATTCGCAAGCGCTGGGCTGTTTCGGTTTCCCCTGGGAAGTGATTGTTCCTCAATTGGTTCAAATTTTAATAGCCGTTTCTGTTTGGGACCATTAGGGCTGTTTCGAATAACGGGACCTTGCCTGTGAACACAATACGTATCGGAAATATTTATGACAACCGGTATAAGGAGAGAAGACAATGAACGAAGTCGTGATCGTTAGTGCGGTAAGAACCCCCATCGGGTCATATCTGGGAAGCCTTTCGGATCTGCCGGCCTACAAGCTGGGTGCTTTGGTTTTGAATGCGGCCGCCGAGAAAGCCGCCGTGGATCCCGCAACCGTGGATGATGTTATCATGGGGCAGTCCTATCAAAACGGGGAGTCGGTGAACATCGCCCGTATGGCCCTGCTGGCGGCCGATTGGCCGGTGGAAACCACCGGCATCACCCTGGACCGGCGGTGCTGCTCGGGTCTGGACGCCATCTGTTTCGGCGCCATGAAAATCCTCAGCGGGTATGCGGACATCGTCGTGGCCGGCGGTGTCGAAAGCATGAGCCGGGCAGAGCTGTATATTCCCGGAGAGTATGTCAAAAAGGGCCTGGGCGGCAGAGTCGACCCCAAGTTCGGCTTCATGCCCAGGGGCCACGGTGCGCTTCCCATGTGGGGGCTGCCTTTGTTTGACCGCATTCAGCGAGCCCGCGTCATGTCGCAACCCATCGAACGGTTTGGCGAGCTGAACTCCATGATGTCGTGGGCTGAAATCGCCGCCGAAAAGGAGGGCATTACCCGCGAGGCGGCCGACCAGTGGGCCCTGCGGAGTCAGCAAAAGGCCTGCGAGGCCATCGCTTCCGGCAAGTTCAAAGATGAGATCGTCCCGGTTACCGTTGCGTTAAAGAAGGGAAAGACCGCGATTGTAGACACGGACGAGCCCCCCCGCAAGGACAGCAGTTTGGAAAAGCTGGGCAAGCTGCCCACGGTTTATCCGAAAGGCGTCTGCACCGCGGGCAACTCCTCGACGGAAAATGACGGGGCCGGGGCCGTGGTCCTCATGAGTGCCGAACGGGCTGCCAAGGCCGGCGTGACGCCCCTGGCCACCCTGAAATCGTTCGGCGTCGCCGGCGCCGATCCCACCCTGACGTACCCGGCCGTACCGGCGTCTGTGAACAAGGCCCTGGAAAAGGCCGCCCTGACCATCGAAGCGATCGACCTCATCGAAATCCAGGAAGCTTTTTCCGTCCAGCTGTTGGCCGACGCCAAGCTCATGGGCGTGCCGGCGGAGGACATGGAGCGCAAAGTCAACGTCAACGGGTCGGGCATATCCCTGGGCCATCCCATTGGCGCAACCGGCGTCATGCGCATGGTAACGCTGCTGCACGAGATGAAGCGGCGCGAGGCGGCCTACGGGCTGGAGACGATATGCGGCGGCGGCGGCCAAGGCATTGCCGCTATCGTAGGCAGAGGGTAGCGGCGGGAACATTTCAA